>JAFVVS010000004.1 GCA_017502025.1 Alistipes sp.
CGGCATCGACTCGAAGGAGTACTCGGGCTTTGCGTTTGGTATGGGAGTTGAGCGTATCGCAATGTTGAAGTTCGGCGTGAAGGACTTGCGACTCTACTTCGAGAACGATGTTCGCTTCCTCCACCAGTTCGACAGCGTATTGTAATTAGGGTCGTTAGAGGCGTTAGTGTCGTTAGGGGTATAAACGCTTTTCGGTTTATGAAAAGAGGTGTTGCGATGTTGTTGGTTGCGTTGTTGTGTTGTGGATTTATTCCGCAGCACAAGGCGGCACGCCAAGCAACACCCCGGAAAAGCGTTTCGGAGCTATATGCCGAGGCGATAAAGGCGGTAACAATACACAAAGATACCGTCGGTGCTATCGGTGCTATCGAGGCGGTTTTTCAGCAGGACTCGAATTATGCTCCTGCCCTAAATTTGCTCTCTCGCATCACCCGTGTTCCCAAAAATGCGGTTGAGTATGCCGAGCGAGCCTATCTTGCCGATACGACAAACCGCTACTACTTGGAGGAGTACGGCAGAGCGTTGGTGCAGGG
Organism: Alistipes sp.; assembly: GCA_017502025.1. Lineage (GTDB taxonomy): Bacteria > Bacteroidota > Bacteroidia > Bacteroidales > Rikenellaceae > Alistipes. The sequence goes on from JAFVVS010000004.1 coordinate 534, forward strand.
CGGAGAGTACTCGAAGGCGGTATCCGTATTTGGCAAGATTGTCCAAAAAAGCACCGAGCCCAACGACTATCGCATCCTCGCCATACTGCTCGACGGCAGTCGCAAGACCACCGAAGCAATAGCAGTGTTGGACACGGCAGAGGTGCGCTTTGGTCGCATTCCGTTGCTTGGTCGTTTGCGCCAATACTACCTCTTGAAGACGGGTCAGACCCTCGCAGCCGAGGCGGATGCCCACAATGCTATCGAGGAGGCGCCATATCTTGCCGAAAACCATATTTCGCTTGCCGAGATATACTCTGCAACACGCCGAGATTCGTTGGCTTTGGCGTCATATCAGCGTGCCATAGCGATAGATTCGTTGGATGTGGAGCCGTGGTTGGCTCTTGGCGAATACTACCAAAAGCGTGGAGATGTGGGTGCATATCTCACCATCTTAGAGCGCATTTTCGGCAACGAGCAGCTGCCACTGCAAGGTAAAATCGAGGAGTGGAAGTCGCTGTCAAACGATATGAATGCCTATCGCAAGTTCTACCCTCAATACGATGCGCTTATCAAGCGACTCTACATCCGCCACCCCGAGAGCAAAGAGGTGGCAACAAGCTATGCACAGCACCTCATCCTATCGGGCGAGGTAGAGGAGGCGTTGCGATTGTGCAAACAACTTATCGACTACAAGAAGCCGAATATCGAGGAGTTTACACGGGTTATAGAGATTGAAAACCATCTCAACCGCCCCGACTCGGTACGCCACTACACAGATGTGGCATTGGCGCTCTTTCCGCACAACACCGACCTGCTCCACCTGCGAGGAGCGTTGGCGTTACAACGCAAGGAGTTTGACGATGCGATAACCCTCTACAACGAGGCGTTGAAGCACGCCGACAACGACACCCTGCGCTCGTCGCTTTGGGGAGCAATTGGCGATGTGGAGCATCAGCGCAACGAGATGAAGCGTTGTTTCAAGGCCTACGAAAAGGCCCTGCGATACCACGCCGACAATGCAATGGTGTTGAACAACTACGCCTACTTCCTCTCCGAAGACGGAAAGAGTTTGGAGCGTGCTCTAACGATGATCTCCCGAGCCTTGGCGCTCTCGCAGAACAACTCCACCTACCTCGACACAATGGCGTGGGTGCTCTATAAGTTGGGGCGTTACGATGAGGCCAAAAAGTATATGCAGCAAGCCCTCTCGCTCGACCGACACCGTTCGGCGGAGTTGGCACTCCACTATGGCGATATCTTGCACGCCCTGGGCGAGGAGTTTATGGCAAAGACCTATTGGCGCAAGGCGTTGGAGCGAGGTGCCGACAAAGAGGAGATTGAGCGACGATTTTTGCCCGAAAAAGACAAGCAGAAAAAGTAGAAACAGATGAGGAAAAGACTCTATATACTAACCCTTACGATGTTGTTGGCTTTTGCCCTACCTGCCGTGGCGCAGACGAGCAAAATCGAGCAACAGAAAAAGGTTATTGCCAACCTCGAACGCAGCATTGCCCGAGAGGAGAAGCAGTTGGCTCAGCTCAAAAAGAATAAGGCGTCGGCAGAGAAGCAGGTGGCATCGCTCACCAAGCAGATAGAGAAGCGAAATGCCCTGATTCGTGAAACGACACGCCAGATAAAGCGACTTACCGCCGAGGTAAATGCCTCGGAGATGCGACTTCGCTCGCTTGGCGGACAGCTCACCGAGCTCGAAGAGAATGTGCGAGTGCTTGTGCGCTCGGCATATCGCAACTACCGCTATCAGAACCACTTGACATACCTCTTTTCGGCAAAATCGTTCGCCGATATGGCTCGCCGTGTGGCAATGTTGAGGGTGGCGACGGAGTATCGTATAGCCCAAATCAAACAGGTGTCGGCGGTGCGAAGCGATGTGCAGGCGGAGCGAAATACCCTCGCAAAGCGTCGTGAGGAGCTATCTGCCACCAAGCGTCGCCTCGACAATCAGCGCACCAAGCTCCGTGCCGATATGGCGGCTGCAAAGAAGACCGTAAGCCAGATGTCGAGCAAGCAGCAGAGCGTTTTGCGCTCGAAGATGGAGCACGAGGAGAAGCTCAACTCGGCAATTAAGGTGTTGCGCAAACTCACCAAGGGCAACAAGGCAGGAGCGTCGTTCTCGGCAAATACTACGGCCCTGAATCTCCCTGTCGCAGGAGGAAAGGTGAAGCGCTACAAGGGCAATATGGCAGAGATTGTAGGCAAGGAGGGGGCTGCGGTAACCTCGATTTACGAGGGTAAGGTGGTCGACATCAAGCGCAATAAGGTGAACAACAAATACGACATCTATATCGCTCACGGTGAGTATATTACATCCTACGCTAACCTCTCGGCGGTATCGGTTGCGAAGAACGCAATCGTGAAGAAGGGTCAGCGCATCGGCACCATCGGCTCGGCGGTGAATATCTCGACAATGGAGATGGAGTACAAGATAGTATTCGGCATCTATGCCCCATCGCCCGATGTGAAGATGTCGGCTGCAAACTGTTTCAAAAAGTAAAACTATGGATATATTGTTTCATACCGACGACTGCAACTACCGCCTGCCACAGAAGCGCCTGATGCGCCGTTGGTTGCGTGAGGTGGCACAGCAGGAGGGAGGCTACGAGATTGCCGAGATAAACTATGTTTTCTGCTCGGCAGAGCGTCATCGTGCGATGAATATCGAGTTCCTCGGGCACGACTACTTCACCGACATTATAACCTTCGATGATAGCAACCTGAAAGAGGGCTTTATTGCGGGCGATATCTTCATCGATATCGAAACGGTGCGTGACAATGCACGACTCTACGGTGCAACGGCACGCCAGGAGATGCTCCGAGTGATCGTTCACGGCGTTTTGCACCTCTGCGGTCAGAAGGACAAAACCCCTCGCACCGAAAAGCAGATGCACAAGAAGGAGGATAAGTATCTCGCTCTTTTAGAGCAAATGCAGAATGCAGAATGCAAAATGCAGAATTAGAGGAAACGTTTATGACGCAGAGCTACGATGTTATAGTAATAGGTGCCGGTCACGCAGGTTGTGAGGCGGCTTCGGCGGCGGCTCGCAGAGGTTGTCGCACACTGCTGGTAACGATGGATATGACCAAGTTTGCGGCGATGTCGTGCAACCCCGCTATCGGTGGCGTTGCCAAGGGACAAATCGTGCGAGAGATTGACGCCCTCGGTGGCGAAACGGCCATCGTAACCGACCTCTCGACCATACAATTCCGTATGCTCAACCGCTCGAAGGGTGCTGCGATGTGGAGCCCACGAGCGCAGTGCGACAAAGCGCAGTTCTCGGCAGAGTGGCGACACCGCCTCGAAAACCGAGAAAACCTCTTTATTTGGCAAGATTCGGTTACGGAGATACTCTTTGACGCCGAGGGCGAGAAACCTCGTGCAAAGGGCATAAAAACGCAGATGGGCGTGGAGTTCGAGGCGAAGGCGATAGTCCTCACCGCAGGAACATTCCTCTCGGGTCTTATGCACTGCGGTCGCAACAATGCAGGCGGAGGTCGTGCAGGCGATGCAGCATCGTACGGAGTAACGGAAAGCCTTGTAAATCAAGGTGTTGAGGTGGGCAGAATGAAGACGGGAACACCGGCACGATTGGATGCTCGCACAATCGACTTCTCGATTTTGGAGCAGCAGCCGGGCGATGAAAAGCCATCGAAGTTCTCATTCTCTGACGAGACCGAGCCTGTAAAGGAGCAGCTACCTTGCTACTTGGTCTATACCTCGCAAGATGTTCACGACACCCTCCGCACGGGTTTTGAGGATTCGCCACTTTTCAACGGCACAATCAAGGGTATTGGCCCTCGCTACTGTCCGAGCATCGAGGATAAGTTGCGCACCTTCGCCGACAAGGAGCAACACCAGCTCTTCCTCGAACCCGAGGGTCGCACAACCAACGAGTACTACCTCAATGGCTTCTCGTCGTCGTTGCCTTACGAGGTGCAACTCTCTGCCCTTCACCAGATTAGGGGCTTGGAGAATGTTCACGCCTACCGCACGGGCTACGCCATCGAGTACGACTACTTCCCACCAACACAGTTGAAGCACTCGTTGGAGAGCAAACTCATTGATAATCTGTACTTTGCGGGGCAAGTGAATGGCACAACAGGTTACGAAGAGGCGGCAGCGCAAGGTCTGCTTGCAGGTATCAACGCATCGTTGCGAGTTGAGGGTGCCGAGCCGATAGTCTTGCAACGAGATGAGGCGTATATCGGAGTGTTGATTGACGACCTTGTGATGAAGGGGGTCGATGAGCCATACCGAATGTTCACCTCTCGTGCCGAGTATCGAATTTTGCTCCGACAAGATAATGCCGACCGCCGACTCACTCCGCTTGGTCACAAATTGGGGTTGATTTCGGATAGTCGTTACGCAAAATTCAATGAAAAAATTTCTCGTGTAGATTCGCTTATTTCGTACTGTCGCACACAAAGCGCCAAAATATGCGAAATTCAGAACTATTTAATTTCGCTCGGTTTGCCCGAAATTTCGCAGGGCAAGAAGATTTTTGACCTCGCTTTGCGCAACGATTTGACTCTCGCAGGCCTGGTCGGTGCGTTGCCAAAACTCGCAAAATTTGTTCGAGAAAACGGAATTACCGGGCAAGATATCGAGGAGGCAGAGATTGAAATTAAGTATTCGGGATATATCGAGCGTGAGCGACAAGTAGCGGAAAAACTCCACCGATTGGAAAATATAACCATCCCCGAGGGGTTTGACTACTCGTCGATGCAATCGCTAACTATCGAGGCTCGCCAGAAATTGAGCCGCATCCGCCCAACCACAATTGGTCAGGCATCACGCATTCCAGGCGTTTCGCCGGCAGATGTAAATGTACTGTTGGTAAAGTTTGGAAGATAATTGTTCCACGAGGAACAATCAAACGGAAAACGAAAAACGAAAAACGAAAAGGATTGTTCCACGAGGAACAATCCTTTTCTAATTTACTATAAATCAACGACTTATTCTACTACGACACACCAGCCGTGGATGTCTGGCACACGACCATATTGCACATCCTGCAACGACTTATAGAGATCTGACAGCACGGGGCCAACCTCGTCGCCATAGTGAATTTTCTCGCCAGAGTCGGGGTCGAAAATATTGCCGAGCGGAGTGATAATCGCTCCCGTACCGCAAGCACCACACTCCTCAAACGAAGATAGCTCTGCCACATCCACAGGTCGCTGCTCAACCGTAAAGCCCTTATCCTCTGCGAGTTGCATCAACGAATCGTTGGTAATCGACGGCAAAATCGAAGGCGATTTTGGCGTGATATACTTATCCCCCTTGATTGCGATAAAGTTTGCTGCACCACACTCCTCGATATAGCGATGCTCGATGGACTCGGTGTAGAGCACTGCGCTATACCCCATTTCGTGCGCCTCCTCATACGAAAGCATACTCGAAGCGTAGTTTCCACCAACCTTCACATCGCCCGTACCAAGTGGTGCAGAGCGATCCTGATTGCGGTTTACAATCGCATCGATTGGTTTGATTCCATCCTTAAAATATGGGCCCACAGGCGTTGCAAAGACACAAAATCCCGCTTCGCCCGAAGGGCGCACGGTCAAACGTGGACGTGTTCCAAACAACACAGGGCGCACATACAACGCCGCTTGCGACTCATAGGGTGGCAAAAACTCCAAATTTCGGCGTACAACCTCCACGCAAGCCTCCACAAACTCGTCAGCCGAAACCATTGGCAGACAGAGCTTTCGGGCACCCGACGCCATTCGTGCAGCGTGGGCATAAGGGCGGAAAATTCGCACCTTACCATCCACACCACGAAACGCCTTAATGCCCTCGAACGCCTGCAAACCGTAGTTCAGACACGACGAGCACATATGCACAGGGATATACTCCGAGGTGGTCCATTCAGCCTCTGTCCACTGCCCATTCTTATAGTATCGACGGAGGTTCTCTCCGCCTGTCGAATTAAAATCGAAACTCAGTTCGTCCCAATTCATCTCATTAACCTATTATTCAGTCAATTAGCAACTGTTCCACGAGGAACAATCTCAAAACTCCGACTATCCAACCATTGCTCCGTTGTTGGTCTTCTCATTCGGCTGAACAAGGCGCAAAGCTCCGGTTGCATCCTCAGCCATAAGGATCATACCCTGCGAGGTAATTCCCCTGAAGTCGCGAGGGGCAAGATTTACGAGCACCAAAACCTGCTGACCAACGAGCTCCTCTGGTGTGAAGTGCTCGGCAATACCCGAAACAATAGTGCGCTTGTCGATACCTGTGTCGATAGTGAGTTTGAGCAGCTTTTTGGTCTTTGGCAACTTCTCTGCCTCCAAAATGGTCGAAACACGGATATCCATCTTCTGGAAGTCGTCGAACGAGCACTCAGCCTTCTGTGGCTCGGCCTTAACCTCGGCTGCAGCATTCTGCTTTGCAATCTCTTCGAGGCGGTCGAGCTGCTTCTGGATAGCCTCATCCTCAATCTTCTCGAAGAGGAGCGAAGGCTCGCCGATATGGTGACCCGCAGCGAGCAAATCCATAGCACCAAGGCGCTCCCAACCAAACTTCTCGCACGCCAACATATTCAAAATCTTGGCCGCCGAGAATGGCATAAACGGCTCGATTGCGATAGCGATATTTGCGGTAATCTGCAATGCGATATTCAAGATTGTCTTAACTCGCTCGGCGTCGGTCTTAATCAACTTCCAAGGCTCCGAGTCAGCAAGATACTTGTTGCCAATACGTGCAAAATTCATCGCATCCTTCAACGCCTCACGGAAGCGGTAGTTCTCGATATTCGACTCCAACGAAGCCTTAATCTCCGACAACTCGGCGATTGTATCTCGGTCATAATCAGCAAGTTCGCCACACGCAGGCACCTCGCCGTCGTAGTACTTCTTGGTGAGCACCAAAGCACGATTTACGAAGTTTCCGAGAACGGCCACCAACTCGTTGTTGTTGCGTGCCTGGTAGTCCTTCCAGGTGAAGTCGTTATCCTTGGTCTCGGGTGCGGTTGCGCACAATGCGTAGCGCAAAACATCCTCCTTGCCAGGGAAATCTACGAGGTACTCGTGCAACCAAACAGCCCAATTCTTCGAGGTCGAAATCTTGCGACCTTCGAGGTTAAGGAACTCGTTGCTTGGCACATTCTCAGGCAAGATGTAGTCGCCGTGAGCCTTCAACATCGAAGGGAAAACGATGCAGTGGAATACGATGTTGTCCTTACCAATGAAGTGAACGAGCTTGGTGTCCTCGCTCTTCCAATACTTCTCCCAATCTGGTGTAAGGTCCTTAGTAGCAGATATATAGCCGATTGGAGCATCGAACCACACATACAAAACCTTACCCTCGGCACCCTCAACCGGAACAGGAATACCCCACTCCAAGTCACGGCTTACGGCACGAGGCAACAAGCCGCCATCGAGCCAGCTCTTGCACTGACCATATACATTCGACTTCCACTCCTTGTGACCTTCGAGGATCCACTCACGGAGCATCGACTCGTACTTGTCGAGAGGCAAGTACCAATGCTTTGTTTCACGCTTTACGGGGGTTGCGCCCGAGAGGGTCGAGCGTGGATTTACCAACTCGTCCGGCGAGAGGGTCGAGCCACACACCTCGCACTGGTCACCGTAGGCACCCTCGGCGCCACACTTGGGGCAAGTGCCTGTGATATAGCGGTCTGCGAGGAACGATTTAGCCTCCTCGTCGTAGAACTGCTCGGTGGTCTGCTCCACGAATTTGCCCTCGTCGTAGAGCTTGCGGAAGAAGTCCGAAGCGGTCTTTGCGTGGGTTGGCGAGGTTGTACGAGAGTAGATATCGAACGAGATGCCGAGCTTCTCGAACGAATCTTTGATAATTGCGTGGTAGCGATCTACCACCTGCTGTGGGGTTATACCCTCCTTCTTTGCCTTGATTGTGATAGGCACTCCGTGCTCGTCGCTACCGCAAACCGAAATCACATCACGACCACGCAAACGGAGGTAGCGAGTGTAGATGTCCGACGGAATATATACGCCTGCAAGGTGGCCGATATGTACCGGACCATTGGCATACGGCAGAGCCGAAGTGATAAGATATCTCTTAAAATCATTTGACATAAAATTGATTTTTGTTTGTTTTAACTTGCAAAGTTAGACAAAAAAGTTGAGAGTTGAGAGTTGAGAGTTGAGAATTTTTTAATTTTTCTTATGGCTTTTAGCCATATTGGCCCTATTTCACGAAAAAAGCGAGGCAAAACCTAACTTTCGAGCCGTTTTATAAAATTGTTGTCGGGGTTTTGCTGTAATGAGTATTGTTGTAATACATTGCAGAGAGCAAACTGCTTCTATCGAAAGGCGACATAAATATCTCATCGGCAAATCTCGCCACATTCCAATTACGAGTTTCGGCCGAGTCGTTACTGTGGCGACAATTATTGCGCACCGAAACAATCAACATTCGCCTCTCCTCTATTGCCTCTTGGTACTCCACAGGGATTCGCTTATACATTGCACGACCGAGAAAGAGTATTACGGGGTGTTTATGTTCGAGAAGTAGGCGGAGAACTCTCTTTTCGAGAGGCGAGTGAAATCCACTGATTACCACTGAGTCGGTTTTGCACATCGATTCTGCCCAAGCAATACATCGACTTTCGGCTTCGGGCGTAACCGAACGAGAGGCGAAGAAGGCAACAAGATGGCGTTCCCACAAATCGGTATTTCCAAGCGAGTCCATAAAAAAGCGCAGGCTACTGCCGCTTATTTCGTACTCTGGCCTTCGCTACCATAACCCAAACAAGCAAACAAGTAACCCACGCCAAGTGAACATCTACACACACTGCGCCAAATGCGCAGTGGCACAAATACACTGTCGTGGACATCCTGTCGCTGTTTTGCTGGGTTATTTCAAAGTTGCGAAGTTTGAGTACCGCAAAAACAACTATAAAAATGTCTATGTAACGGCTTGCATTTTTGCAAAGCCACTACAAAAATAGTTTATTTTTAATAAATAATGACATTTGCATAGCAAAATTTGATTTTTTGAAAATTTTTCGGGGGTATGCAAAATTATTGCAGAGGTTTTATTATATTTGTGAAAAG
>JAFVVS010000056.1 GCA_017502025.1 Alistipes sp.
CCCCCTAAGTTAGGGGGACGAGCGAAGCGGAGGGGGTATGTAAAAAAGCAACAGCGATGCACCGCATCGCTGTTACCTTTAATTATCAATTGTCAATTATCAATTGTCAATTGTCAATTGTCAATTTTTTAGTAGATAAGGTCATCCTCTTCGCTGCCGAAGCCTGGAAGCATCGAGCCGACACCACCTGAAACAGGCTCGCTTACATTGTAGCCACGCTCGGCTACAACCTCGAAAATATTTACCTCAGGAGCAGTGTAGCCCAAAATATTTCTTTTCATAATGCCTTCAAAATTTAATGGTTAAACTACTCTGTTAATTACTCTGCTGGTGTGTAAGTAGGCAATGCAGGTTTTGCGGACAAGAACGAAGCCTCGTTTGCTGACGCAGCAGGTGTCGTGCCGGCATATACCTTCGAGAGATAGTCGCTCTCGGTAATAGCGGTGCCGGTGTATTCGTAACCAACTACCTCGACATCACCATTTCCATCCTCATCTGTAATCTCATCCACACCGGTGATAACCATACCGCCAACACCGCAGTTCGAAGCGAGAGTTGCATCTGCACGGGCAATACCCATAATCCAACCGACCTTAGTCTTAAAGGCGTCTGGTACCCAGATTCCGCAGTACGACTTCGCACCCGTTACAGGAACAGCTGTCTTACCTGCGATACCTCCAATCATTGTAGTACCTGTGAGTGAGCAGTTCTTAATGATGAGATTACCGATATTTACATTCTCGCCCGAGAGGATAGTATCCTTGTCCGTACCCTTACCCTGCTCCAATACACCATACATACCGCCTACATGAACAAGAGATGAACTTGTTACATTGTCAATCAAAATATTACCCGAGTTACCGCAGTTGTTGTATGTGTAAATATTATCACGAGATTTCTCGTAACCTACAATACCACCAACAAGGAGGTACTTGCTGCTATTCATCTTCAAGTTTACAATCTCTACAGCACCTGAGTTTATACAGTTGTTCAAAGTTGTACCCTTCTTGGTTACATATGGGTAGCTCCAACCCAACACACCACCAATGTAGGTGTGAGTGTTGGTACTCTTGCTTGTTGTGTCAGGAGTGAACTTCACGGCACCGCTATTAACGCAGTTTGTGAGTGTTCCGTAGGTGTAGTAGTCGCCACAAATGCCACCGATACAGTTACGGCTTGCATTCTTCGAAACATAGTTTCCATCAACGATTACATCACCGCTGTTTGTCAAATTGCTCAAAGAGAGAATTTGTCCATTGTCGGTGTTCATATAGCAAGCAGCAATTACACCGCCAACCATAAATCCTTCTCCACTTCCGGTCTGCTCGGTTGCAGGAGCCTTGGTGTTTACAATGATATCCTTTGTGTTGTCGCAATCCTTAACGATAACATTGATGTTCTTCAATGCGGCCGATGATCCCCAGTAGGAGATGATACCGCCTACAAAGATATTACAGTTGCTGACCAAGCGGTTTAGCTTAACCTCACCGTGGTTGTCGCAGTTCTCCAAGTCGAAGTGACCTGCATACAAAGTACAGAAACAGCCTCCTACCATGGTTCGACCATACTTGGTTGTTGAGTTAGGACCTGGCTGGAAGTCGTTGAAATTGATATTACCGTAGTTAGCGCAGTTCTTCCAAGCAACCTGATTCTCGGCTGTGAGAGGGATAGATGTTGTAGAGGCAGACAATGCGCAAAGACCTGCAATGCGGCAATTGGTATTACCTGTTGCTGTGCAAACGCAATCGTTGAATGTGATATCGCCTCGGTTATAGTTGTTCTCGAAGTCCTCGGTAATAGATGCGTTGAGATAAGGTATTGTAACAAGACCTGCGAGGTGAACGTCTGCTGTCTTCACATTATTCAATGTGATGTCGCCATTTGCATCGTTCTCGCAGTTCGAAACACAGCCGTGAGAGTAGTATGCTATACCGCCGATCTGCAACGCTGAGAGCTTAACATCAGGGTCGCCATTTACAGTCACAGGACCGCTGTTTGTACAGTTTGTTATAGGACCATTTACGGTGTGGACCAAACCTACAACACGAACACTACTTGCTGCTGGGAAGGCTCCCTCTTTACCCAAGATAACTGCACCCGAGTTGGTTGATGATGCCAGGCTCTTGCAAGAGATACCATTGATACCCGCAATATAGCAGTTGCCGGTCGAAGTACCGTGGTGCTTAACCGCACCCGAGTTGTGGCAGTTGCTGATAGCCGCAGCTGTGTGACGAGCAACGATACCTCCGAGGAAGATAGCCTTCGCACGACCTGTATGCTCAATCTCTGCATAGTTGTAACATCCCGAGATAGTTACATCAACATCCTGTGCAGGCTCGTTTGCACCTGTGATACCACCAATATATACATTGGCATTCTCGGTAACGCCCTCGTCTGCGGTTGCAGTGTTGTAGAGCTTTGCCGAAGAGTTGTTCTTACAGTTTGTGATATTTGCGTATGTATCCTCTGCTACAATACCGCCAATTTCCAAGAACGAGTGGCGACCGGTGTTGTAGATAGGAGCGTTGTTGTTACAGTTTACAACATCCGAGAGGTTGCGGTATCCAACAACACCTGCAATCATTATTGTACCAGCCCAACCGTCGTTGTGTACGGCTGCGTGGTTGTTGTTGCTGTTGAAATCGACACCTGCCAACAAGTTACCGCAGATACCACCCATTCTTACATCTGTTCCAATGTTCTCCTCTGCCAAAATCTTGTCGTTGATGAACACCTCACCGTGGTTGTCGCAATTCTTGATAGCAGCAACCTCCGGAGTGGCAACGCCAGCCTCAACCATACATCCGAGGACACCACCTATGCGCAAATAGTTAGCGAGGGTGCCACCGTAAATCTCAACTGTACCGTAGTTGTCAACATTGTCGAACGACGCCTGCGAGTGTGCAGCACCAACTGCACCACCGAGTGCAACATAAGTCTTTGTCTGCTCTGGACTAGCAATCGAATTAACGAGAACATCTACACGGTTTGTACAATCCTTGATGGTTGCACCACCTGCCTGACCTACCAAACCACCGATGTTTATTACATCGTATTTATCCATATTGGCGGTGGTGGTGAAGCTTGTGTTGTTCATCTCCAAAGTACCGTGAGCCTCGCAGTTGGTCATTGTACCGTCGAAACGACGAGCGATAGCACCAACGATAGGCTGCTCGGTCTCAACGATTGCTACATCGGTAAGCTTCAAGTTCTGAATAGTAGCAGCAGTCGAGTTGAACAAAGGAGCCTTCAAGCCCTTAATCTCGTAGCCCTTGTCCGAGCCACCGTCGAATGTGATGTGCGAAGGCAAGAGCTCGATGCCGTGCCAATTTGCAACATCCGACATATCGATTGTTGCGCCAACGGTAACCTTGGTCACATTGCTCAACTGACCAACCTCCGACAACTGTGCCAAACGCTTCATCTGAGCAGCATTCACGATTACCAACTCGCCCTCCTCGCCACTTGTAGCGTTAGGGGTGAAGGTAACCTCGCCAAACTCCTTAACAACGCCCGCAACAACAGGGTGGAAGTCGCTGTTGAAGCGAACAACCATAGTGTTGTCGGTCAATGCGTCAGAAACGAGTGTGATTGTGTAGATGCCGTGCTCGCCCGCAGGAACTGCTACATAGATTGGGGTAGCAACATCTGCGTTGAGCTTCAAGCCACCCTCAGGAAGGGTTACGGTGATGTTGTTTGTTGCGCTCTCGTCAGCAGTCAAAACGCCGCTTGTGCAATCAACAGTGTGCAAACCTGCGATTTTGCCCTCGGCTGCTACGGTCATCGAAGCGAGAGTGATGTCGCCCTTAACAGCCAAGCGAAGAACACCTGTGAGGTGCTGCATCTGAATTGGAAGTTGCTCCTCGCCCTCGGCAGCCTCGACGGTATATGCGTACATAGGAGCCGACTGCGGAGCAAATGTGCCAACAGTGTAAGGCTGAACATTTGCAAAAGTTACAGGATAAGCAGTTACAGGGGCAGGCTCGGTAACCTCGCCACCCTCCTCTACGGTTGCAGCTGCCGAAGCAGGATATACAACGCAGTAAGGATAAGCTACATCGCCATTAACCTGGAAAGTAGCCGATGACTGACCTGCTGCCTCGGCTGCAAGTGGAGTCGAAATGACGCCATTTACTGCGATAGCATCGCCCTCGCTCCAATAAACAGGATACAAGCCGTCAGCCTTCTCGCCGAGCTGGGTACGGCTCTCCTCCAACGAAAGGGTGATCTGGGTTTTACCCCCCCCCTTGCCGACCTCGATACCGAGGTCCTCGGTTGTGTCTGTTACGCAAGAGAATGCGAACATTCCCGCCACAACCGCCATGAAAATTTTTGCCAAATTTTTCATCTTGTTTTGGTTTTAGTTAATAATTAGTAGATTGAGTTTATGTTTTTTGTCAGTTTGCAACAGTACTTATTATACAAAGATATGAAAAATAAATATTGATTGCAAAATTTTACCTATTATTTATAATAATAAATGGTTTATTGGCGTTTAATGGGTAGTGCAAAACAGTTGTCGTGGAGTTCTTGCAATCGATGCGAGAAAAAAGATAGCATAGGCGCAGAAAAACTTTGAAAACTTTTTTGGTGTTTTGAGTTTTCTTTTGTATCTTTGCACCGTTGAAAAGTGCAAAATTATGGCAAAACGAGAAACTGTGATAAAGCGAGCGGCAGAGATGATTGCCGAGTTGGGCGTTAAGTCGTTGCGAGTAGATGATTTGGCGAGCGATTTGGGAATCTCGAAGCGAACTCTCTACGAGATGTTTGGCGACAAAGCGGAGCTGCTTTACCATAGTGTTAAGCATCTTTTCCAGAGCGAGTCCAGAGAGGTGCTAACAGATGTTGGAGAGCGTTTGTCGGGCATTCCGGCGTTGTTGGAGATTTTCGATGGAATGATGGCTCGCTCGGCAGTGCGCAAGCGTTTGACCGAGAACTTGGCGAAGTTCTACCCCGAGTTGTATGAGCGTATTATGACCGAAAATAGAGACTTTGGCTTGTCGGTTTTGCGTAAAAAATTGACCGACCTTGTCGAGGATGGTCTTATTTCGGAGATGGTGAATATCGACCTATCGATTACTATGTTCTACTATACTTCGATGGGTCTGATGCGTCGTCACGGTCGTTTGGTGTTGCCGAATGGAGTGACCGAGCAGGAGGCGTTCCGCTATACGATTGTCAATTTCTTCCGAGGAATTGCAACATTGAAGGGAGTGGAGCAGATTGATGCTTATATTGCACAAAAAGCAGAAAACTAAAAAAACAAAGAGAAACTATATAATTAAATGGTAAGATGAAAAAACTTGGTTTATTTTTGGGTTTTATTACCTTGACGCTGACCTCGGTGGCACAGAGCACCGAGCAGACGGCTTTGACCTTGACTTTGGAGCAGGCGCTCGAAATCGCTTTGAGCGAGTCGCCAACAATTAAGGTCGCCGAGCAGGAGATTGAGATTAAACGATTTGCAAAGCAGGAGTCGTACTCTGCGCTCTATCCTCGCTTCGACCTTACGGCACAGTATCAGCGAGTGATTGCAAAGCAGACTATGGCGATGGACTTTGGTGGTCAGACTCAGACCATTAAGGTCGGTCAGGACAACTCTTTCAATGGCGGTATCGCAGGCTCGATGCCGGTGGTGAATGCGCAGTTGTGGGAGAGTTTGAAGGTGTCGGTGGCGGATGTGATGCTCTCGATCGAGAAGGCTCGCTCGTCGCAGATCGATATGATTGAGCAGGTGTCGCAGGCATACTTCTCGGTGTTGTTGGCTAAGGAGTCGTTGGTGGTATATCAGCGAGTATATGACAATGCCGTAGAGAACAACAAGAACATCAAGAAGCGTTACGATGTAGGCTCGGTGTCGGAGTTCGACTTTATCTCGTCGAATGTGTCGGTGCAGAATGCAATTCCGAATGTTATCGAGGCGCAGAATAGCGTGGTTTTGACCTTGTGGCAGTTGAAGGCGTTGCTCGGTATCGATTTGAACAAGAATATCGATGTTGCCGGCTCATTGGCAGACTACGAGGCGCAGATGAACTACGCCAAGACTCTCTCTGAGCTCGATTTGTCGAACAACTCGACTTTGAAGCAGCTCGATATCCAGCAGGGTATGCTCGAAAGCGCACTCAAAATATCGAAGTTGGCAAATGTTCCAACCCTCTCGATTAATGCCGCTTACCTCTACACCGCACTCGGCAACGATGGCAAGTTCTTCCAGGCAAAGGCGTGGAATCCATACTCGTATGCAGGTGTGCAGTTGAACATCCCGATTTTTGCGGGTGGTCAGCGTCGTGCCGCTATCAAGCAGGCAAACCTCAACCTCTCGAACTTGAAGTTGCAGCGTGAGAATGCCGAGCGCCAGTTGCAGGTGGCAGTGGTTCAGTCGCTCAACAATATGCAGACCAATGTTAAGAAGTTCTCGTCGGCTGCGGCTACCGTAGGTCAGGCACAGCGTGGCTACGAAATTGCGGTTAAGCGTTACGAGGTCGGTCGTGGTACTTTGGTCGATGTCGATAACTCGCAATTGGCACTCACTCAGGCGGAGTTGGGTCGCAACAGCGCAATCTACAACTTCCTTATGGCGAAGATTTCGCTCGATAAGATTCTCGGCAACCACGAGGTTAAGAGCAATCACGACTATATCGAGAAGTATGAGCAGAAGTATGAAAACAAGTTCGGAAATAAATAATAAAAAACAGATATAACTATGAAGAAGATTTTTTTGAATTCGATGTTGGCAGTTGCTGCCGTAGCGATGGTTTCGTGTGGCTCGAAGCAGACTGCAAAGCAGAGCGTAGCAGAGGAGGTTGTGGTACTTCCAAAGGTTGAGGTGCAGACAGTAGCAAGCCGTATGGTGTCGCAGGAGGCTACTTTTACAGGTACTGTCGAGGCTCAGGTTGTGAACAATATCGCACCGCAGCAGCCATTGCGTATCAAGGAGATTCGTTTCGATGTGGGTGACCATGTGAAGAAGGGTGATTTGCTCGTAAAGCTCGATAACTCGTCGCTTGTGCAGGCAAAGGCTCAGTTGGACAACGCAAAGAAGGAGTATGAGCGTACTAACGAGTTGTACGAGTTTGGCGGTGCTTCGAAGTCGGAGTGGGATGCTCGTCGCTTGCAGTACGAGGTGGCACAGACCGCTTACAACAACCTCGTTGAGAATACTACACTCATCTCGCCTATCTCGGGTATCGTAACTGCTCGTAACTACGACAAGGGCGATATGTATGCAGGTCAGCCTGTGTTGGTTATTGCACAGATTAAGCCTGTGAAGATTATGATTAATGTGTCGGAGCCATTCTTCGGCAAGGTGAAGAAGGGTATGCCTGTATATATCACTCTCGACGCATACGGCGAGGAGGTATTCAAGGGCAAGATTGCTCGTGTATATCCTACTATCAATCAGGCAACTCACACCTTCCAGGTAGAGGTATCGGTGCCAAACTATAACGAGCGTGTTCGCCCGGGTATGTTTGCTCGTGTAACACTCCCTTATGGCAAGAAGAACAATGTGGTAGTGCCTGATCGTGCCGTTCAGAAGTTGATGGGCTCGGGCGACCGCTATGTATATGTTTACAACCCTGCGGACAGCACTGTTCGCTACTCGAAGGTTGAGCTTGGTCGCCGTTTGGATACCGAGTTCGAGGTATATTCGGGTGTGAAGAGTGGCGAGATGGTCGTTACTAAGGGCCACATGGCACTCACCAACGGTGCAAAGGTTGAAGTTATTAAATAGTTAAAGAATCTTTTACGATGAATATCTATAAATCAGCAGTCAATAATCCGATAACGACAATACTTATATTTATCGCTATCTCGATTTTTGGTATCTTCTCGTTTACGAAGCTGCCAATCGACTTCTTCCCGCATATCGAGACCACCAATATTATGGTCATCACCGCCTATCCGGGTGCGAGTGCTATCGATATCGAGGAGAATGTTACCCGACCATTGGAGAATACACTCAACAGTGTTGAGGACTTGAAGCATATCCACTCGCAGTCGAAGGAGAATATCTCTATCGTAGTGCTCGAATTCGAGTACGGTATCGACTCGGATATCGCAACTGCAAATATTCGTGATAAACTCGATGTTGCAACCAACATCCTCCCCGACGATGTAGATAAGCCTATTATCTTCAAGTTCTCGACCGAGGAGGCTCCGATTATGCTCATGTCAATCAAGGCCAAGGAGTCGTGGAGTGGTTTGTACAAGATTATCGACGAGCGTGTTACAACACCTTTGGCTCGTGTTAAGGGTGTAGGTACCGTGTCGGTATCGGGTATTCCGGAGCGTCAGATTCAGATCTATTGCGACCCTTACAAGTTGGAGGCATACGGTATGACAATCGAGCAGATTGCGCAGATTGTCGGACAGGAGAATGTCTCGGTGCCTGGCGGTCAGATGGATGTGGGCTCGAATACCTACTCGTTGCGTGTCGATCAGGAGTTCAACGGTGCGGAGGAGATGCTCGATATCGTTGTGGGTAGCCGCAATGGTGCGAATATCTACTTGCGAGATGTTGCAACCGTAACCGACACCCAGCAGGAGCGTGCGCAGGAGTCGTTCAACAATGGCACCCGAAGCGGTATGATGATTATCCAGAAGCAGACCGATGCTAATGCCGTTCAGATCTCGAAGAAGGTACATGAGCGCTTGGTGGAGTTGCGCAAGGATCTTCCGTCGGATGTTACAATCGAGCCATATATCGATATGTCGGACAACATCTTGGATGTTGCAGGCTCGTTGAAGGATACCATTTTGACCACCTTCATCGTGGTTATGTTCGTGGTTATGATGATGCTCGGTCGCTGGCGTGCGATGTTTATCATCGTCTTGACCATCCCTATCTCGATGCTCTCGGCATTGATTTACCTCTTGGCTACGGGAAGTACGCTGAATATCATCACTATGTCGTCGCTCTCTATCTCGATCGGTATGGTCGTGGATAATGCGATTGTGGTGTTGGAGAATATCACATCCCATGTCGATAGAGGCGCACGAGTTAAGCAGGCGGCAATCTTCGCTACCAAGGAGGTGGGTGTCTCGATTATCGCCTCGACTTTGACCACTTTGGCTGTATTCCTCCCTTTGACTATGATTACAGGTATGGCGGGAGTATTGTTCAAGCCTATGGGCTGGATGGTAACTATTACCTTGACCGTTTCTATGGCTGCTGCATTGACCTTTACTCCGGTGCTCTGCTCGTTGATTATGAAGCAGAATCCGAAGAAATCCCGTATGCAGAAGTATGTGGATGGCGCAATGGGCTGGTTGGAGAATATCTACGGCAAGGCTCTCAATTGGTCTGTAAATCACCGCAAGACCTTCCTCTTTGGCGCATTGGCATTGTTCGTTGCCGTTATGGTAGGACTTGCACCTCGTATGAAGACCGAGTTCTTCCCTGCGCAGGATAATGCCCGTATTGCCGTGAAGATTAAGTTGCCAATCGGTACTCGTCAGGAGATTACCCGTGACTTGGCGTTGCGTATCGACGAGCAGTTCCGTCGTGACTATCCTGAGATTGTCGCAATCGGTATGAGCGAGGGTTCGGCAGATACCGACAACACCTACGCTTCGATGCAGGAGAATGGTACTCACTATATCTCGATGAATATCCGCCTCTTGAAGAAGACCGAGCGTGAGCGTTCGTTGTCGGAGATTTGCGACTTGATGCGTAAGGATTTGAAGCAGTATGCCGAGATTCGTACCTTCGAGGTTATCGAGTCGGGACAGAAGGGTGGTGCCGGAGGTCAGCAGACTGTGGATGTCGAGCTCTATGGCTACGATTTCGATACAACAGACCGCATTGCAGCCGAGATTAAGGAGCGAATGCTCTCGCTCGAAGGCTGTACCGAGGTTACAATCTCTCGTGATGAGTATACCCCTGAGTATCAGGTAGTATTCGACCGTGACAAGTTGGCTCGCAATGGCTTGAATGTGGCTACTGCTGCAACCTTCCTCCGTAACCGTGTCAATGGTGCTGTGGCTTCCTACTATCGCGAGGATGGCGAGGAGTACGACATCTTGGTGCGCTACGACCGCCAATATCGTGAGTCTATCGAGGATTTGGAGAATATCACCCTCTATTCGCAGTCGGGACAGGCTGTTAAGGTGCGTGATGTAGGTCATGTAATCGAGGCTCAGACTCCTCCGACAATTCAGCGTAAGGACCGTTCTCGTTATGTGAAGATTTCGGGTGCTATTGGTCACGGCTATGCAATGTCCGACCTTATCGGCGGCGTTAAGGCGGAGATCGACAAAATGGATCTTCCTGCGGGTATCACCTGGGAGTTCGGAGGTTCGTACGAGGATCAGCAGGACACCTTCAAGGATATGTTTATGCTCTTGGCGTTGATGGTAATCCTCGTATTCGTGATTATGGCTTCGCAGTTCGAGTCTTTGACCTATCCATTTGTGATTATGTTCTCGTTGCCATTTGCGTTGGTGGGCGTAATTGTCGGAATGTTGGCATCGGGTACAGCGATGGGCGTTATGGGCTTGTTGGGTATCTTGATGCTGGTGGGTATCGTGGTAAATAACGGTATCGTGCTTGTCGATTACACTCGCTTGCTCGTAGGTCGTGGATACTCGATTCTCGATGCTACGGTAGCAGCAGGTCGCTCTCGTATGCGTCCAATCCTGATGACCACTTTGACCACCGTACTCGGTATGGTGCCTATGGCAGTTGGTACGGGCGTTGGTGCCGAGATGTGGAACTCGCTCGGTATGACCGTAGCGTGGGGATTGTCGTTCTCTACACTTGTAACACTCTTCCTTATCCCTGTTCTCTTTGCAATGTTCGCTCTCAATGGAGAGAAGCGTCGTGCAAAGAAGGCAGCCAAGGATGCAGCAATGTTGAATGCTTAAAAGATTACAAAATCTAATTGACAATTAAAGTATAATTTTGAAATTATGAAAGCTCTATTTATAGCCTGTGATCAGGCACTTTACGAGGAGGTACAGCAGACAATGAAGGAACTCGGCGTTCGTGGTTATACTTCGTGGGAGGAGGTTATGGGTTGTGGTACAGCAACCGGTGAGCCTCACCTCGGCGATGCTGTATGGCCGATGCTGAACTCTGCGATTATCTCCATCACCGACGATGAGCGTTGCTGGAAGTTGCTCGATGCGTTGCGTGCGCTCGATACAGCCAACCCAAAGCTCGGACTCCGTGCATTCTGGTGGGAGGTAGGCGGCACACTTTAAGATAAAGTGTGCCGGGTGTTACCCACCCCCTAAATCCCCCTCCTGTGAGGGGGACTTGAAAAATTAAAAACTTCTAAGTATTATGACAAAACAGAGCATATTCCCGCACTACGCCGATGCATTGTGTGAGGTGAGGGGTGTCGAGGTTATCGATGTCGAAGGTGCAGCAATGATGCACTTTGCCGATGTCGAGGAGTCGAAATCGCAGGTGCTGAAATATCCGTGCCGTATCGACGCCTTGATTATGGTGTTGTGTGTGCGTGGCGAGGTGTCGTTCTCATCGCAGATGAGCGAGTACCACCTCAAAGCCGACCAATTCTTCCTTTCGTCGGCCTCGGTGCTTCAATTCCACTCGTTGGCAGATAGCGACTTCTATATGCTGGCATTCTCGCCCGAGTTCCTTGCCAAGATGAATGTGGATGTCCGCTTTATCGCCCGTATGGTGGCACAGCTGAGGGCAAATGCCTATATTGCCCATATTGGCAAGGATGATATGCACGGTGTGTGCCGCTTCTTCGAGACACTGCATGAGCAGTACTCCGCAAAGGAACTCTCCAACTATCAGGAATTGGCGTTGCATCACCTCTATTGCGCTATGATATACCGCATTGCCGATGCTGTAATGGGTAAGGATAGCGCAATGAATCCTATGGGTGTCAAGGAGCGCAGTTCGGAGTATTTCGAGCGACTTATGACGCTGCTTTCGGAGCACTATCGAGAGCAACGAAATGTGGAGTTCTATGCCGAGCGGATGAATATCTCGTCGAAGCATCTCTCTCGTGTTATCCGCAACTTCACGGGCAAGTCCGTGCATCAGTGGATAGACGAGTTTGTTGCGCTGGAAATCAAGCACTTACTGAAATATTCCAATATGAGTATTCAGCAGATATCCTTCTATCTGAACTTCCCAAATCCGTCGTTTATGGGACAGTATTTCAAGCGAATTACGGATATGACACCGGGAGAATACAAAAAGAGTTAGCCACACGGCTAACTCTTTTTGTAGTTAGGAGTTAGGAATTAGGAGTTAGAAGTTAAACTTTCAGCGCACTCCCCATAACCCCTATTGCCCCTATTGCCCCTATTGCCCCTATAACCCCCTAACAACCCCTAACACCCTCTAACTTCCTCTAACACCCGCCCTGTTTGTTTTAGTAAAGTGCCGATTCGTTGAAAAAATTTTTTTGTAAAATTTGGAAAAACTATATTTGCAGCTGATTTTTGGTTATTGGGTAAAAACAAAACAAATTAACATACTATGATGATTAACAGAAACGAAGAGTACGCTGCACCATCTATGATGGTAGTAGATGTGGTTTGCGAGGCCGGCTTCAAGGCTTCGAGTGGTGATCTTTCCTTCTCCAATGGAGTGGATGATGGTTGGTATGGTACTTACTAACAGATAGTCGTTACGGAGGTTAGGGAAATGAAGAAATTGTCTATTTTGATTGTAGCTCTTGTGGCTTTTACCGCTTGCCATAACAACGACACAAACAATGTGAAGGCGTCGGGCGGAAGCATCAGCGCATCGGAGCAGGAGCAGGAGGATTTCCAGAGTATGTTGAAGGAGCGTAGCCGTTACAACACAATCTTCAATTCGTTGAAGATGGATATGGAGGATGCTTGGGATGCAATGCTGGATATCTTTGGCGACTATGTTATCAACGATCCGCATACGGGCGATTTGCTCTCGGCGGATATGCGTGGTTCATTCGGTTTTGGCAATTTTGGCGAGAACGAGGGCGAACTCTATTACTAGAAATAAGAAAAAACAGAATATTATGAAGAAGTTATTTGTTTCGATTTTGGCTCTTGCAGCATTTGCTGCTTGTCAGAGCGATTTTAACAACGATGTAAATCTCGGCGCACCACAGGGTGGTAGCGTTGTAAGCCAGGGTGAGCACACCATCTACGCAGAGGTGGGTATTGGCGAGGAGACTAAGGCAACCTATGGCGACGATTTGTCGGCACTTTGGGAGGAGAACGATCAGATTGCACTCTTGCAGGAGCACGCTGACTACAACAAGACTTTCGGCACAGTAAACAAGTTGAACATTAAGGAGGGTTGGGGCACAAGCTATGCCAGCTTCAATGGCGATATCTTGGTTGATGCAACTGATCCTCGTGTATATCACATCGCTTACCCAGCTGATGCAGTGTCGTTCTCGACAGCTAGCGAGTTGAACTTGGTCGGTAGCATTACTTACGAGAATAACTCGGCAATCGCAGGTTATAAGCTCAAAGCGCATGGTACTTATGAGTATGTATATAACTCGACTTTGAATATCACTGTTCCTACAACCCAGAATGGTAAGTGGGAGCCATATATGTATGTTTCTACCGAGGCTGTTGCTTCGAACGCTATCGGTGCAAGAGAGCTTACAACTTTGACAGGTGCTATCGCTATCCGTGCATTCGAGGCTGATGGCGTAACTCCAAAGCAGTTGAAGCAAATCACCATCACTTCGAGCGATGCAGCTATCGCAGGAACATTCTCGGGCACTTCGACCAGCGTTGGCTCGTTGGGCGAGGTTGTAGGCGATGAGACCGCTTGGCACACTGCATTCGAGGAGAGTAGTGCAAAGAGCAAGGCTCTTGCAAGCCTCGAATCGAAGGTTCAGGGCATGGAGCCTACCTCTACCACTGTTACCAAGAAGTTGTCGCTTGCATTCAATGGCACCGACACCGACAAGTCAATCGTTGCAACAGACCTCACCTCGATTGCAGCTGATGCAAATGGCTACTATACATATTATATAAATGTTGCTCCTGCAACCCTCGCAGCAGGTACTCTCACTATCGTAGCAGTTGCTGCCGATGGCTCGAACTTGGTGCGAGTAATTGATAATACGGATGTAGTCATCGCTGCAAGCCACCGTGCAGGTTTCAACCTCAAATGGGAGTCTGCAACTTTGAAGTGCGACGCTATCGATTCGTGGTACGACGATTGGAACAAGGGCTCGCAGTTCCAGTTGGCAGGCAACACTCTCTATGTTGATAATATCATAGTAGATGGCAACATCGTACCGGAGAATGTTAAGGTTATCGGTATTAAAATCAACGACGTACTCCACGAGGAAACGGCTAAGAGCGGCGTGAAGGAGCTCTCGCCAATCGTTCTCTCGGGCATGACAAGCGGCGTTTATAAGGTGCAGCCTGTTGCTCAGGTTGAGCTTAATGGCGAACTCGTATGGTTAGAGGGTGGTGCAGTAACCAAGACTATCACCGCTATTCCAACCGTTATCGACTACTCGGTTATCACTTCGTATTCGAACAATGGCAAAGTAGCAAAGGACAACAAGATCAATGGTAATATTTTGAAGGTTAAGGCTAATCTCTCTGACTCGTATGCAGCAGGTTTGGCTGGTAACAAGTATTTGATTTACAATGGTGGTAGCAAAATTGGCGAGCAGACCCTCAACCAGGAGTGGAATAATACTGTAGCTTGGGGCGCATACGATTGCTGTGTTAAGGTGCAGTTGCCAAATGGTTATGTGGTTGAGTCGCAGCACTACACTACCCATGTGACAGGTATTCCATATAGCATCGACCTCCGAGGTGTGACAAATCCAACAAATTGGAGCGCAAGCAACACTGATAAGAATGTATTCTTGTGTATGAAGGAGGGTAAGAATGCATATGTTGTATCTATGCCATTTGGTGTGCCTGAGAACTGCAATGTAACGGTAACTATACCAATGTACGCATACGGAGGCTCTATCAATGGCAAATATAATCCATATGTATATGCTTCGGCGACTTCTTCAACTTCGGGAATTGCATCGGGTGCTTCTACGCAGCTTTCGGGTAGCAATAAACTTCCAGAGAGTGGTGCTTCTTACACCAATTGGACTCCGACTGTAACTTTGTCTAATGGTGCGCCACGTGTGAGCATTTACTCAACAGGTAGCGGTAGTAACTGGTCTGTAGGAGGTGGCTCTATGGGTGTAATCATGAAGTCTATTACAGTGCAGTATCAGTTGTAAACTCACTCACATACCTAAATATCAACGAAAACCGCCCTGCAATTACGCAGGGCGGTCTTTGCTGTTAAATATACCACTACTTGTATTGTACGCTAAATGAGTGTACCATATAGTTGAACTCTGTAAGTCCAGCCGACTGAGTGTTGTGATTAATAGATATGAACTTGTTTGTAGGGGTCAAGGTCAATGACGATGACTGTGTGCTCATATCGTCTGTTCCAGGGCTTGTTGTGCTGGTAGGAGTAAGCGTAACATAGCTGCTTGCCGAGCTTGTTGCCGAGCTTGTTGCTCCTATGTAGCCACTTATCGCCTTGCTGCTAAAACCAATCCAGTACGACTTGTGCGAGATTGTGAAGTTAATATCGGTATTCGCACCAACAGGGAATGCCGGAGATACGGCATATCCATTGTTCTTTGTAGATTTGCTCACATTCTCATACAAGCACAAGAAGTTATCGCCAGTACTTGCTTTATCCATCTTTGGCGAGCCATTCAATGTCCAGCCTTCACCTCTAATATCGTCAAGATTTGAGCCGTAGAACTTTATCGAATACGGAATTCCGGTTACATGTGTTGTATATTTATTCGACTCGATGACATAACCATTCGCCAACGAAATTTTAACATAACACACATATTGCATCACAACGCCCAAAATCGGGCGGTTTTTTTTGGGGGGGGGTAGGTAGAGAGATTAGAGAGATTAGAGAGATTAGGGAAATTAGAGAGATTAGAGAGATTAGTGATTCATCCTTATATCTCTAAATTCATTAAATTCTCTATATTCCCTAATTTCCTTATAAAAAAAACTTGCAATCCCAACAAAACTACA
Organism: Alistipes sp.; assembly: GCA_017502025.1. Classification (GTDB taxonomy): domain Bacteria; phylum Bacteroidota; class Bacteroidia; order Bacteroidales; family Rikenellaceae; genus Alistipes. Next base: position 16,024 of record JAFVVS010000056.1, read on the forward strand.
CTACCTTTGTATAAACACTACCACCCAATGAACAACGAAATAATCAAGAAACAAGGCGATTATCATAATTTAGTTTGCTATCGCAAAGCCGAACTTATTTATGATATAACTCACCATTTCGCCCATTCGGCATTTCGCAATGGCGACTGCACTATCGATCAAATGGTGCAGGCGGCTCGTTCGGGTAAGCAGAATATCGTTGAGGGTAATGCGGATATAGAGATATCATTTGAAATGGGTATCAAATTGATAGGCGTTGCCAAATCGAGTTTGCAGGAGTTGCTCTCTGACTACGAAGATTTCTTGCGAGTGAATAGCTTTGAGCAATGGGCGACAACATCAAAAGAGTATATGGCAATGCGCAGATTCGGTCGAAAGGGCAATAATGCGTATATTCTGAATGTAGCAAAATCTCGACCATTGAATACGGTTGCTAATATGGCAATTATCTTGATTAAACAAGAGGATTACTTGTTGCATCAATGGCAAAAGTCCCTATCTGAAAGATTTATGCGAGAGGGCGGTGTCAAAGAGAAGATGCACCGTTTGCGAAAAGAGCAAATAGAAAAAGATAAATAGAGAATTTAGTGAGATTAGAGAGTTTAGGGAAAATAGCGATTTCTATCCTTAAATTCTCTAAATTCATTATATTCCCTAATTTCACTATTGAACTATTAACTTTTTTTCTTATCTTTGTGCGATTATAGAATTTTTTGAATAGTCTCTTTGATATTATGTTAAGCAGAAGAGTTCTCCGAACCAAGGTCGTGAAGGCTGTCTATGCGCACACGCAGTGCGAGGGTTTGACACCCGCAGC
>JAFVVS010000057.1 GCA_017502025.1 Alistipes sp.
CGAGGGAGCGTTGAAGTTGGCGAAGCGATATACCCACCGCACCGAGATGATATCGATGCGCCGAGCCTATCACGGCTCGACCCACGGAGCGATGAGTATGATGGGAGAGCCCGAGGGCGAGGAGTGGAAAAACGCCTTCCGTCCACTCTTGCCCGATTGCCGAGCGTTGGACTTCAACTCGTTCGACGACTTACAACAGATAACCGAAAAGACCGCCTGCGTGTTGTGCGAGCCTGTTCAGGGCGAGGCGGGAGTTCGCCCACCTGTTGAGGGCTATTTGCAGGCTCTGCGCAAGCGTTGCGACGAGGTTGGGGCATTGCTTATCTTCGATGAGATACAGACAGGAATGGGTCGCTCGGGCGAGATGTTTGCCTGCGTGAAATATGGTGTTACACCCGATATTATCTGCCTTGCAAAGGCGTTTGGCGGAGGTATGCCGCTCGGTGCATTCGTCTCGACCAAAGCGATTATGGACTCGTTGCAGACCGACCCCGTACTTGGTCATATAACCACCTTTGGCGGACACCCTGTCTGTTGTGCTGCGGGCTTGGCGGCTTTCCGCTACCTCAAAAAGCACAATGTTGTGGCGGATGTCGAGCGTAAAGGCGCACTCTACGAGGAGCTTTTGAAGGAGCACCCTGCCGTACTCGAAATTCGCCGTAGTGGTCTGTTGTTGGCGGTGGAACTCGGCTCGGAGGAGCGACTTTTCAAGGTTATGGAACTCTTCAAAGAGGAGGGCATTATGAGCGATTGGTTCCTATATTGTGCCACCGCATTCCGTATCTCGCCACCGCTTGTTATCTCCGATGAGGAGATTCGTGAGAGCGTCGAGATCATCCGTCGAGTGCTCGACAAGTTGTAAATATAGACCTTATGACCACCGCACTGCTCACCCTTGCCGTTATTGTTGCCTATGTGTCGCTGCTCTTTGTGGTGGCGCACCTCTCGTGGCGAGGTGGCGACAATGCAAAGTTCTTCACGGGTGGTCGCAATCAGCGATGGTGGGTTGTGGCGCTGGCTATGGTGGGCGCACCTATGACCGGCATAACCTTCGTCTCGGTGCCCGGAATGGTGGGGGCATCGGGCTTCGCCTACTTGCAGATGGTTGCAGGGTTTATTGTGGGCAGCATCGTGATAGCCTACTTTCTGATACCGCTCTATTATAAATATAATGTAACCTCCCTCTACGAATACCTCGATAGCCGCTTTGGTGTGCGCAGCCACTCTGCGGGGGCGTGGTTATTCCTCGTTTCGAAGGTTGTGAGCGCCTCGCTGCGACTCTTTGTGGTCTGTGTGGTTATCCAGCAACTCCTTTGCAACTTTTTTGGAGTTCCGTTCTGGGCTACGGTGACTGTTTTTATCGCTTTGGCGTGGCTCTATACCTATCGTGGCGGTGTTGGGGCGGTGGTCTGGACCGATGCGCTGAAAACCGTCGCTATGGTGCTGTGTGTGGTGATGTGTGCGGTGTTTTTGCTCCGAGAACTCGGCTTACCACTCGGTGAGGCTATGACACAGGCGGTTGATAGCGGACTGACAAAGACTCTCTATTTCGACGATATCGACTCCTCGCACCACTTCGCCAAGATGTTCTTGTCGGGCGTGTTTATGATTGTGGCGATGACAGGTCTGGACCAAGATATGATGCAGAGGGCATTGAGTAGCCGTTCGCAAGGCTCGGCACAACGCAATATGGTGGTGGCGTCGTTGTTGCAGACGGTGGTTATAGCCCTGTTACTCGGACTTGGTGCACTGCTCTATCTCTACCTCGCAAAGGTGGGTGCCGTGGTGGCAAAACCCGACGAGGTCTTCGCCTTTGTCGCTACCCGAGAGGGTATGCCTGCAATAGTTTCGATTTTGCTGGTGTTGGGCGTTGTCTCGGCATCGTTCTCATCGACAGGAGGTGCGCTGACATCGCTTACAACAGCGTTTGCGGTGGATATCTTGCGAGATAAAACAATCTCGACAAAGGCTCGTAAATGGATACATTGTGGCGTAGCACTCGTTCTGCTTGCGCTCGTTTTGGCATTCGAGCGGTGGAGTTCGGCAAGCACGATAGAGTTGGTCTATCGCCTGGCAAGTTACACCTACGGACCTCTGCTCGGACTCTTTGCCTTTGGCGTGGCGTCGAAGCGGAAGGTTTGCGATAGAGCGGTGCCTGTAATTGCTGTGGTGGCACCTCTGCTCTGCGCTCTGCTCGACTATAACTCGCAGGCGTGGTTTGGCGGATACAGCTTTGGCTTCGAGATACTCCTTCTCAACGCCGCATTTACAATTTTGGGGTTACAACTTTTCAGTCATAACCCCAAAAAACTTTCATAATTCTCCCCTCTAAAACTCCGAGGAGAAATAGAATTTTATACCAGGAAATAGGCTTCTGCTATGCATTTGGCAGATCGCCTTCGTATGTTCCTGTTGACTCCTCACGCTGCTGGTAGCCCAACTGCTTTGTCTTCTCATCGACATCCGAAGTGGTGTGCTCGTGTCCGCAGTATGGGCAACGGTAGAGGTCGGTATAGTACCTGTTGATATACTTTATTGTGCCCTTCACCCTTCGCCAACCTGTTGGTGTACTGGTCTCGCTATGCTTGTGACCATACTTGTCGTAGGTGGTTTTGACCAAGTAGCCCGTCGCCTGTTGTTGGTCGAAGTCCTTGTAATTAATCTCGGTCTTGTCGATAGTGCGCCCCATATAAAGATACTCAACATGCTTTTTACACTTCTCGCACGAATCGAACTTTCGGTGTGTCCACGCATACCAAACCGAAAGAATGGTTACAATAAATGTAGCAATCGTAGCAAGGAATGGAGCATTTGTCTGGCAAAGTGTCACATAAGCAAAACCTACAACAACCACCAAAAGGTCGTAGAAGAAGGCAAATACCCATCTGAAATAGCGGTAGTGTGGCAGATAGAGCAGCGGATAGCACAACACCAACGAGATGACAGGTATCGTCGGTATTACCCACCAATTTGCGGTATCTTGCTTGAAGAGGGTCAGAACGACACACACCGCCGAGAGAACGGCGTAGGTTTTGATATCGCTATATGTATTGCGCTTTTTAGCCGCCTTTCTTAATACCAAGAGGTAGAGTAGCGAGAGCACCGTCGCAACGCAACTCACAATCAACAGACCTCTGTTGAGAAGGAGTGTCACATTATTTACATTGGCGACATTGATCTTGTCGATAAATGCGTTTGTCTTGGCATCTATCACCTCTGCCAAAGGTTGAGCATCTTCGGCTAAACCTGTCAAGAAGTTTGCGAAGGTGTCATCTGCGGCAGCCCAATAGACAAACAAACCGACCAAAACAAGAGTAATCAAGCGGCGAAGAACTTTCATAATTAGTGCTTTTATTGGTTGAGATTCTTTGCAAATATAGCAAAATCTCTCCAATTTGCATAATTATTCGACTTGTTTTTTAGAACTCCGAGGTGAAGTAGAATTTGATGTCAGGGAACTTCTCCTGTGCCAAAGCCAATGCATAGCTCGTGTCGGCAAGGAATACATCTCTGCCGTGCTTGTCCTTCGCCATATTGGCGTGCTTGCGACGCTTGAAGTCTGCCAACTGCTCGGCATTGTCGCTCTCAATCCAGCAAGCCTTGTGTATCGAAATAGGCTCCCAACGACACTTTGCACCATACTCGTGCTCCAAGCGGTACTCGATAACCTCGAACTGCAACTGACCCACCGTACCGATAATCTTGCGACCATTGAGCGATGAGGTGAAGAGCTGCGCCACACCCTCGTCCATAAGCTGATCGATACCCTTTGCCAACTGCTTGAACTTCATCGGGTCGGCATTCTCGATGTAGCGGAACAACTCAGGCGAGAACGACGGAATACCCGTAAATTTGAGCTTTTCACCTTCGGTGAAGGTGTCGCCAATCTTGAAGTTACCCGCATCGTGCAGACCCACGATATCGCCAGGGTAGGCGAAGTCGATGATAGACTTCTTCTCCGCCATAAATGCCGTAGGCGAGGAGAACTTCATCTGCTTGCCACTCGCTGCGTGGAGATAGTTCTTGTTGCGCTCGAATACACCCGAACATATCTTCATAAAGGCGATACGGTCACGGTGATTAGGGTCCATATTGGCGTGTATCTTGAAGATAAAGCCTGTCATCTTTGGCTCCTGAGCCTCTACGATGCGTGTTTCGGTGGTCGATGGGCGAGGCGATGGAGCGATGCGGATAAAGCACTCCAACAACTCACGCACACCGAAGTTATTCACTGCCGAGCCGAAGAATACAGGTGCAAGCTTTCCTGCCAGGTAGTCGTCGTTGTTGTATTCGTCGTAGACACCCTCTACCAACTCCACATCCTCACGGAGACGGTTTGCGAACTTGTCGCCGATGAGGCTATCCAACTCGGGCGATGCGATATCGTCAATCTCCACGGTCGAGGCGTTTGCGGTCAAACGCTCATCCGAGGTGAAGAGCGAGATGTTGTGCTCGTAGAGGTTGTATACACCCTTGAACGAAGGTCCGCTCGAAATAGGGAAGGCGAGAGGTCGCACCTTAATCTGCAACTCACGCTCAATCTCGTCGAGCAGGTCGAATGGGTCCTTGCAAGGGCGGTCCATCTTATTCACAAAGACCATAACAGGCGTGTTGCGCATACGGCAGACATTCATCAGTCGGCGAGTCTGTGTCTCGACACCCTTCGCACCGTCGATTACGATAATTACCGAGTCAACAGCCGTAAGGGTACGATATGTATCCTCGGCAAAATCCTCGTGACCAGGGGTATCGAGGATGTTGATCTTCACACCCTTGTAGTCGAAACCCATCACCGAGGTAGCAACCGAGATACCACGCTGACGCTCAATCTCCATAAAGTCGGAGGTTGCACCCTTCTTAATCTTGTTGCTCTTTACTGCACCTGCGACGTGGATAGCACCACCAAAAAGGAGCAACTTCTCCGTCAAAGTGGTCTTACCTGCATCGGGGTGGGCGATAACTGCGAATGTTCGTCTTCTTGCAATCTCTTCGTTCAGTGTCATATCTCTTCTTGGCTCAAATCGTTCCGATGGACTCTTTTTCCACCAATCTTCGGTAGTCAAATTCCTCACATACGCCCAAGTATGCTGCGGATTTGACTCCTTGCTTGGCGAAAAAATAGCCTCATCGCCTCCGATTTTTTTGTTTTGGTATAATTTCGCTATTTTTTCGGGCGCAAAAATAAGAATTATTTTTCTTTGTGCCAAAAAAAGAAAAATGCCGAGCGATTTTGCTCGGCATTAGTTTTCCGTTTTCCGTTTTCCGTTTTCCGTTCTCCGTTATTTCTGCGGTGGATAGTCGATAGTGTAGTGCAGACCTACCGACTCCTTGCACTCTCGTGCCTGCTTGATGGTGAGGTATGCCACGGCAATCATATTGCGTAACTCGCACAAATCTCGGCACGGCTTGGTGCGGTTGTAGAGCTCCTCGGTCTCCTGCCAGATTACCGCCAAGCGCTTCAACGCTCTGTCTAAGCGCAAGTTCGAGCGCACGATGCCCACATAGTTCGACATAATCGAGCGAAGCTCCTTTCTATCCTGCATCACCAAGACCATCTCCTCTGCCTCGGCTGTGCCCTCGAAGTCCCAATCAGGAATACCCTCCTGGAAATCGACCTTATCGAGCTTTTCGAGTGCGTGGTGTGCTGCAATATCCGAATATACAAACGCCTCGGTCAGCGAGTTCGACGCCAAGCGGTTTGCGCCGTGCAAGCCTGTGCAGCTGCTCTCGCCCAAGACATAGAGGCGGCGGATTGAGCTCTCGCCATTGTAATCGACCTTCACGCCACCGCAGCAATAGTGCGCCGCAGGGCATACAGGAATCATATCTTTCGTGATATCGATACCAATCGAGAGGCACTTCTCGTAGATGTTCGGGAAGTGGTGCTTGGTCTCCTCGGCAGGCATATGCGTAACATCGAGATAGACAAACTCCTCGCCTCGAATCTTCAACTCGTGGTCGATTGAGCGAGCCACCACATCTCGTGGAGCCAACGAGCGCATCGGGTGGTACTTGTGCATAAACTCCTTACCATTTTGCAAGCGGAGCACAGCTCCATAACCACGCATCGCCTCGGTGATGAGGAACGAAGGGCGCTCGCCAGGGTGGTAGAGCGCAGTAGGGTGGAACTGTATAAACTGCATATTCTCGGTCTTCGCCTTGGCACGGTGGCACATAGCGATGCCGTCACCTGTCGCAACATTAGGGTTGGTGGTTGTATGGTAGATATTTCCGCAACCGCCTGCTGCCACAACGGTGAACTTGGCGAGGCAGGTGAAAATCTCGTTGGTCTGAGTGTTGAGGACATAGGCTCCGAAGCACGCCAAACCACGGGTATGGCGGGTTACAATCTCGCCGAGGTGGTGCTGTGTGAGCAGATCGATAGCGAAGTGATCCTCCAAGATGGTGATGTTCGGGTGGTTGCGCACCTGCTCGATAAGCGCACGCTCAATCTCGGCACCTGTGAGGTCCTGATAGTGGAGAATGCGATGCTCGGAGTGTCCGCCCTCACGGTGAAGGTCGAAACCGCCATCCTCTCGGCGGTCGAAGCGTGTTCCCCAACGAATCAAATCCTCCGCCGAGCGAGGGGCATTTCTCACCACCAGCTCGACAGCCTTCGGGTCGCACTTTCCTGCACCGCAAACGAGGGTGTCCTCGATGTGTTTCTCGAATGTGTCGGGGGCATAGGTTACAGAGCAGATTCCGCCCTGCGCATAGTTGGTGTTACACTCGTTGAGCTTGCCTTTGGTAACAAGGGTAACTGTGGCTGTGTCGGCAACTTTGAGGGCAAACGACAATCCTGCCGAGCCCGAGCCAATAACCAAAAAATCACTTTTCATATTTCGTGATAATTTATTTGTGTTGCAAAGATAAGAAAAATTTTAGTTTTCCGTTCTCCGTTTTCCGTTTTCCGTTTCAAGCAATCTTTCGACCGCTCGTCTGCCCTCCTCGCCGAGCGAAATGGTGTAGTCGTTCACAAAGAGTAATATGTGTTTGTCGATTACATCATCCTCCAACTCCTGGGCGTGCTCCTTCACGAACTCTCTCGATAAATTTGGATTTTCGAGAGCAAAACGCACACTTTTTGAGAGCAGGTTATCGAATTTCGATATTATATTTTCTGCAATTTCTCGTTTAACGATAATAGCCCCGAGCGGAAGAGGTAGATTTGTCTCATTTTCCCACAACTTTCCGAGGTCGGCAACAAGCTCCAAATTTCGACGCTCATAGACAAAGCGACCCTCGTGAATCAAGACTCCGGCATCGGCTTCACCTCGCTCGACCGCCTCGGCAATCTCCGAGAATAGGCGTTGCTCCACCTCCTCAATCTCGGGGAAGTAGCGACGCAACAGGGCGGTTGCGGTGGTGTTCTTTCCGGGTGCAAGAACCTTGCGAATAGGCGAGGTTTCGCCCTTACGACGCACCAGAAGTTGTCCGTTGCCACGACCGAGCGCCGAACCGCTATCGAGCAAAACATATCTGTCGGCAACAAGCGGATAGACGGCATAGCTGATTTTTGAGATATCGGGTTCGCCACGCAAAACGCCCTCGTTCAACTCCTCGATGTCGTGGTACTCGACCGAGAGGTCGAAGTCGTGATCGATGCGACGATTTATGATGGCATCGAAGGCGAAGGTGTCGTTCGGACAGGGCGAAATATGTAGTGATAGTTTCATTATATCTCCCTTTTGAATGTGTGGCGACCCGGCTTTGCCGTAATTGTACTATGGTCGCCAAATGGTAGCTTTATCTTTGCGGTAGTACCAACAGGAACTTTGCAGTCCAGCGAGAATGTCCCATTTTCGATACGCCATACCACCTCAATTTCTCCATATACAGAG
>JAFVVS010000058.1 GCA_017502025.1 Alistipes sp.
AGTAGCCACCGAGAGGCAACCAACCCAAACCGTACTCCGTTTCGCCCCACTTCTTCTTCCACAACGCAAAGCCAGCATCGAAGAAGATGTAGAACTTCTCGACACGAATCTTGAAGATGCGCGCCATAATAAAGTGTCCGAACTCGTGAATAGCCACCAACAGAGTGAGGCTCATAAAAAACTGTAAAACTTTTACTAAAATTTCCATATCTCTTTTTTGTTATAATTTCAAATACCTTAATTCTGCATTCTGCATTAACCCCTCTTCGAGGGCTTTTCCTCCTCGCGGCTCGGCATAGTGTGCAAGCACCCTCTGCGCTCGCTCCGCAGCGTCGGTTCTGCATTTAACACACTCGCTGTGTTATCTAACGGTTATGTGGTAGCAATATTGCTTTCGTTCAATCTTAACATAGCAACGCCCCTCTTTGCGGAGTTCGTGCAGGGTTTGTGCCAATGCCAAGCGGAGTTGGTAGTTATCTCGTGGACGTACCCTATCCACACCGAAACGCACATACGAGATATCTATCGTTGTGGCGTTGCAGTGGCACGAGTTGGTCGAGGCGTTGACATTCGTCTTGCTCAGCTTCTTCACATCCTCCTCGGTGCGCAACACGCTTGTAACCATAAATCGAGCCTTCGACTGCGTCTTCTCCTGAAATCGCACAGCAATATCTTCGAGCAAATCTCGCACCTTCGGCACCACATAGGGCGAGGAGGTAGTAAGCTCTCGCACTATATACTTTGGGTTGGTCTCGATGCGCACCAATTTGCGAGTAAGGCGCAATTTGCCGAAGTTCTCCTCTATCTCGGCTCTCGACCGAAAAGGCGCAAGACCATTTGCCAAGGCTGCCGCCTTCTGCTTATCCTGCAAATCGTGAAATGCACGCTCATACTCCCTCGCTTTGCCCTCAATTGGCGTATAGACAGTACTTTCGGATATCACACCGAAGGTAAATATCGTTGCGCATATCGGCACAAGTTGCAACGCCAACGAATGAACTATCAATCTGCGCCAACCTCTCTGCTTGCGCATAAAGATGATTGAAACGACCAGAAATAACGCTGTCGCTATGTAGAGCAATATCCAAAGAGCAAGCGGAATATTGAAATAGAGATAGGCGTTGTAGAGAGCCCACACCAATAACCCCAACGCCACAAGCGTGAGGAGATGGAGCAGAAGTATAAGTATCGTGTTGCGCCTACTCTTCTCCATTTCGCTACAACTTCAAATATTCTTTTGCCAATTTTCTCGACTCGGCATCAATCTCGGCATAGTCCGAGAGCGACGGAGTTGCAACAAACTGCGCCTTTGCCAAAGCGTACTCTATCGAGCCGACGATATCGGTGTATCGGCACTCTCCTTTGAGGAATGCCGCCACTGCCACCTCGTTTGCGCCATTCATAGTTGCTGCCGACGAGCCACCACGGCGCAAGCAGTCGTAGGCGATACCGAGGGCAGGGAAACGCTCGTGATCGACCTCACGGAATGTGAGCGACGAGTTCTTAACGAAGTCGAACGGAGCAGTATCTCGCACTGCACGCTCGGGATACATCAGCGCAATGCTTATTGGTGTACGCATATCGGGCTCGCCCATCTGCGCCTTTATCGAACCATCCTCGAACTCCACCATCGAATGAATTATCGACTCGGGATGTACCACAACATCAATCTTCTCGGCAGGAGTACCGAACAACCAATGCGCCTCGATAACCTCGAATCCCTTATTTACAAGCGTTGCCGAGTCGATAGTAATCTTTGCACCCATATCCCAACGAGGATGACGCAGAGCCTGCTCGGCAGTTATGTCTGCCAACTTCTCCTTCGGCACATCACGCAATGCGCCACCGCTGCAAGTGATAATCAGACGACGCAAAGGCGAGTGCTCGCCCATAAGGCACTGAAAAATTGCCGAGTGCTCCGAGTCTATCGGCAAGATTGGTGCACGATGCTCTATCGCCATAGGCATAATCGTAGCACCGCCCACAACCAGAGTCTCCTTGTTTGCCAAAGCAATGCGCTTGTGCGCCTCGATAGCACGAGCCGTAGGGATAAGTCCTGCATAGCCCACCAAGGCATTCACCACAGTGTCGCAATTGCCTGCCGAAGCGACCGCAGCAATCGAATCATCGCCTGCAAAGACCTTTATCGGATGGTCTGCCAACGCCTCGCATAGTGGTTTATAGTATTGTTCATCGCCAATAACTACGGTATCTACATCGAAGGCGATTGCTTGCTCGGCAAGTTGCTTCCAATTTTTATTCGCTGTGAGCGACGACACCTCGAAGCGGTCGGGGTTTTCACGCACAATATCGAGCGTCTGCACTCCAATCGAGCCCGTTGAGCCAAGTATTGAAAGTCGTTGTTTCTCCATCTGTCTCTCCATTTAGAAAATAATATAGAGTTCGGGATTTACCGCCTTGCCCTCACGCCAAAGCTCAAATTCGAGCATTGAGAGTTCGGCATCCTTATCACTACCCGCATAGCCGATAGCCTGTGCGCCCTGCACACGCTCACCCTTAGAGAGCAATACACCCGAGAGGTGACGATATACCGAGAGGTAGTTATCCTTGTGCTGAATCACAATGCTATGACCAGCCTCGGGCGACCATTCACTCAACACCACCACGCCATCGGCAATTGCCGACACCTGTGCATCCTTTGCACCATTTATGCGGACTCCGAGCAATCCGTGCGAGTTGAAACGCTCCGAGATAAGTCCATACATCGGTGCCACTCCGTTCAGTGCATTCTGAACGATAGCATTAGGCTTCTTCTCGTTCAAACGATATCGCTCGTCGTTCTCTATTTTCTGACGCAACAGCGAGTCCGCCTTCGACGGTGCAACAAAGCCCTTGCTGCGATGCAGCGTATCGCTCTTTACCGACTGCATAGCAGGCGTTTTACCGCTCACAACAAGAATGCGATTTTCGTTGTAGGTCAGCATCTCATTCATCTTGCGCTCCAACGAGTCGATACGAACGATACTGCGGATAAGCATCTCTCTCGAACGACCTGCATTGGTACGATAGCCCGGCATCAAATCGAGCAACGGAGTATATGCCACAAGTATAAGCAGCACACCGAATATGAGCGTTACCACAGCAATACCTATTGTAGTCAGCATAGCCGGCGAGAGGTCGGCGTGCCACCCCTTTTCATCGTTATCGAAAATGGCGATATGGCGCTTGCGAACAATAGAGCCAAACCACGAATTTATCCTCTTCAAAAGTCCCATTTCAAGAAAAATCTATTTAACTCGGTAAAGATACAAATAATTTTCGAATTAACATTTGCCACAAACAATAAAATTAGTTAAATTTGCGGATGAGAAACAAACTCATAAAACTTTTCGACAACAGTTATGAAAAAACTATTTTTGCTAATACTTGCCACAGTTGGAATTTTGGCTGTTGCATGCAACAACGAAGCCCCAATAACACCTACAATCCGTGTAGAACAAAACACTGTAAATGCCTGGTATACCGCCGACACCTACACAGTAAACATCAAGTCGAATTGCGGCTGGGAAGCTACGACCAACTGCGAGTGGATCACCCTCGTCGACACAGAGGGCACAAAGGGTTCTTGCGACTTGAAGTTTTCGGTATTAGAAAACAAATCTTCAGAAGAGCGCACCGCAACCATTACTATATATGCCAAGGGGTACGAGGATGTGTTTGAGATACTTACAATAAATCAAACAATCTTGCTCGACGACTATTTTAAAATTACTTACACCTCGACCGATAACGACATTGTAACCCCATACGACGCAACCGCATTTGGCGCTGAGATTGTATCTAACACCTGCGAGAACGGTATAGGAACCATTCTTTTCGATGCACCCGTAACAAAGGTTGGAGAGATGGCATTCTGCGAATGCACAAACCTTAAAAGTATATATCTGCCAAACAGCGTTATAGAGTTGGGAGGATGGGCATTCTTCTGCTGTTTCTACTTCGAAGAGATAGGGCTCTCCAGCCGATTGAAAGTCATCGGCGATGCAGCCTTCTCCTCTTGTTCGGAGCTCAAAGATATAACATTACCAGATAGCGTAACAACCATAGGCGACTCGGCATTCTACGGCTGCAGCGGAATGTCTGCCTATTATGGGAAATATGCGTCAGCCGATAATAGGTGTCTTGTGGTGGATAATGTTTTGCGCCATTTTGCTCCGAAGGGCATTAAAGAGTATGAGATTCCAAATGGAATAACAACCATCGCATTTGCTGCTTTCTACGAGAGTTTGCGATTGCAGAGTGTTACGATCCCAGCAAGTGTGACGACTATTGAGGATTGGGCATTCTACTATTGCGAGAGCCTGAAAACGGTCTATTGCAAACCAACAACTCCACCTGCGCTTGGTGAGTCTGTTTTTGATAATAGCGACGATGGAAATGATAAACCAATCGGCTGTAAAATATATGTTCCGGAGATATCGGTTGATGCTTACAAAGAGGCTCAAAATTGGTCGCGCTACAAGTCCTATATCTATGGCGATGGAAGATACTAAAGTAGAACAAAAGTATTAGAATAGATAACATTAAATAAACAACTAACTATTAAAACATTATGAAAGTAAGAAATCTTATTATTGCGGCTTTGATGCTGTGCGTAAGCACGATGTCGGCATCGGCTGCAAAAAAGAGTATTACAGGCACAGTAACCTGCGACGGCAAAGGTGTTGCAGGGGTGGTTGTTACCGATGGTATAAATCTCACCAAAACCGACGCCAAAGGTGCTTATGCACTACCGACAAAGGTGAAAGACCCTCACTGCCAATTCGTACACATCTCAATCCCTTCGGGCTACGAGGTTGAGCGCATCGGCAATGCTCCGCAATTCTACAAGCGAGTTGATCCAAAGGCGAAGAAGCAGTCGTTCGATTTCAAGCTCACAAAGGTCGATCAGAGCGTCTATTCGATACTCGCTTTGGGCGACCCACACTTGACAGATGTCTATGCTAAACGAGCAGACCACCGTGGCACAACCCTCTACAAGGAGGAGGTCATCCCAGCCATCAACGAATATGCTGCGCAGTGCAAGCACCCTGTATATATGGTAACTCTGGGCGATATGACACAAACAGGTTCTCGCCCCGGTTGGAAAGGTCGTGAGGCGGGATACTCGTTCAAGAACTATTTGGAGGATACCAAGGTCGATATTCCCGTATTCAACGCTATCGGAAACCACGACCACAACCACGCTCCTGCCGGCGAAGTCTTCAACGACGAGACCGTATATCTCTCTCGTGCCGACTATCACCGTGATTTAGGTCCCGAGTACTACTCGTTCAACATCGGCCGTGAGCACTATGTGGTTTTCGACAATACCTTTGTAATCACAAAGGATTCGGGTCCTACAACAGATCCTAATGCGACAAAGGGTTATTGGTACAAGCTCGACAAGTATCAGCACGATTGGCTTGCGCAGGATATGGCAGCGGTTAATAAGGCGGATATCGACCGTGTTGTAGTTGTGGCACACTGCGGACTCTTTGGCTACTCGGGCAAGAAGATGCAGATGGATTTGGAGCGAGTGCTCGACAATTTCAAGGGCTACGAAGTGGTTGCCCTTATCGGACACCACCACTCCGACCACTCTATAAAGAAGACTTGGAACGAGAAACCGCTCTATCAGTTCTACCACACCTCGGGAGCAGGTACAGCGTGGTACACTTTCGACAACTGCGAGGGCACACCTGCATCGTTTGTAGATTACAATTTCAAGAATGGCAAATTCACTCGTACTTGCGTGCCTTACGGAACAAACAAGGGTCAGAAGTATCGTGTTTATGACAATCGCAACCACAAGTGGGCATACCCTATTACCGAGCGTACGGGCACAAAGCAGAAGCATTCGACCGAGGAGGCAGAGGCGACCCCTCAGGACAAGCCTGCTATTCTCGTAAATGTTTGGAGTGCATACACTTGCAAGTTCACCGAGAGCACAGGTGGTAAGGGTAAAAGCGTGAAGCGTTGCTTCGATTTGACATTCCGTGATTGGTATTGGGATGCTTATGCAAAGAGCGAGGCAGGCGAACTTCCTGAGGGACAACGCCTCTATAAGGCTAATTGGCAGTCGCCAAAGCGCA
>JAFVVS010000059.1 GCA_017502025.1 Alistipes sp.
AACTTTTTTTCTTATCTTTGTGCGATTATAGAATTTTTTGAATAGTCTCTTTGATATTATGTTAAGCAGAAGAGTTCTCCGAACCAAGGTCGTGAAGGCTGTCTATGCGCACACGCAGTGCGAGGGTTTGACACCCGCAGCAAGCGAGAAAAACCTCGTTGCATCGATCGATAAGGCATACGACCTCTATTTCCACCTACTCGCTCTCGTTCCCGAGATTGCCGAGTATGCTGCCGAGCGTATCCGCATCGGCGAAAACAAGAAGTTACCTACATACGACGACCTCCACCCAAACCGCAAGTTTGTGGAGAATAAGGTTATCGCCCGTCTGAACGAAGACGAGGAGTTGCAGGCGCAGTTGAAGGCACGAAAGTTGTCGTGGGCAAACCATCGTGACCTTATCGTGGCGCTCTACAATGCCCTTATCCGTCAGCCGTTCTATATGAAGTATATGGCATCTGACGAGCGCTCATTCCGTGAGGATGCGCAGCTCGTGTCGGACATCTATATGACGATGCTCGAAGAGTTCGAGCCACTCGACAGAGTGTTGGAGGAGCAGTCTATCTTGTGGAACGACGACTTGGGCTTCCTTCTAACTATGGTATCTCGCACCATCCTCTCGATGCGTGAGGCGCACGAGACGATTAAGCTTATGCCGCAGTTCAAGAGCGAGGAGGACCTCGACTACGCAAAGTCGTTGTTGCGCAACACCATTGCGGGCTTTGAACGCATCTCGCTCCTTCTCGACAACTCTATGCAGAATTGGGATATCGAGCGTGTGGCGTTGATGGATCAGATTATCCTCATCACCGCAATCGCCGAGGCAGAGAACTTCCCTTCGATTCCTGTGCGAGTAACGATGAACGAGTATATCGACATCGCCAAGTGCTATTCTACCGATTCGAGTGGTGGTTTTATCAATGGCTTGCTCGACCGTATCATCGCACGACTTACCGACGAAGGAAAGATTGTAAAATCGGGTAAGGGCTTACTCTAAAAATGACAAATTTTTAATTTTTAACTTTTAATATTTAATTCGTTATGATTTCACTTTTGCAGGCAGCCGCAGGTGCTGCTCCACAGGCAGGAATGGCAGGTAACAACTGGTCGTTCTGGATTATGATTGCCGCAATGATTCTTATTATGTACTTCTTTATGTGGCGTCCCGAGTCGAAGCGTCGCAAGGAGATGCAGAAGTTCCGTGATGGTCTTAAATCGGGCGACAAGGTTATCACCGCAGGTGGTATCTACGCAGTCGTAAAGAAGGTCGAGGATACAACCCTCCTTATCGAGGTGGATAGCAATGTTACTCTCCGCATCGACAAGACTATGGTTGTGGCTGCACCGGCACCAGCACAGCCAGAGAAGAAGTAAAATCGTTCTGATTGGCTCTTTTTGCACCAATCTGCGGTCGCCAAATTCCTCACATAGGCAGACTATGCTGCGGATTTGTCGCCTTGCTTGGCAAAAAAATAGTTCAATCATTTACGATTTTGAAGTGGGGGGGTCTTGACCGTTAAAAACTCTAACGACTCTAACGCCCCTAACGCCTCTAATAAAAAAAGCAAAATACAACTAACCAATAACAAAAACTATGAAAAACCTGATTCTTTCGTTTGTTGCCCTTGCATTGGCAACATCGGCATTCGCAGCTAAGAAGGGCGAGATGATGTCGTGGGATGAGGCGACTGTTAAGGCTAAC
>JAFVVS010000060.1 GCA_017502025.1 Alistipes sp.
CCGAGAATCTTCGAGAGGTCGAGCTCGACCTTGCGTGCAGTCCAATCGTTTGCAACGCCCACATACCAAGTGTTGCCCTTGCGACGAGCCATAGCCACATAGTCGCCAAATTGGCTCTCCAAAGCGACAGTCTCATCCCATACGGTTGGGAACTCGGCAATAAACTTGGTGCACTCTGCCTCACGCTCGTAGAGCGATGGCGAGTCGCACAACATCGAGAATGGCGAGAAATAGATAGCGTACATCGCCAATTGGCGGCAACGAGTACCCTGGCTCATAGGTGCGTGCGAGCAAGGGTAGTAGTTCTTCTTATTCGCATTGCGCATTGCACCCTGTGTATAATCCATAGGGCCCGCCACCATTCGCAAGTATGGAATCTCCAAGTCGTAATCGACCTGACTGTATCGGATGCCACGACGGCTCTTTGCGCACTCCAAACCGAGCACTGCCTCGAAATTTACTACATTCGGATAGGTACGATTCATTCCCGAAGGCTTCTGGCAGCCGTGGAAGTCGAGCATAAGCTTATACTTGGCTGCTATCTCGGCAAGATTATATTGGAAGTCGGTCATCTCTACATCGTCACGGTCGAGGAAATCGACCTTAAAGCCTTTGACACCCATCTCGGCAAAGTGGCGACAAACCTCCTCCTCTTTACCCTTCACGGCGTTGTATCCTGCCCAGAGAATAATGCCTACACCCTTCGAGTTGGCGTGGTCGATAATCGCCTTCAAATCGACCTCGGGGATAACTTGTTTGAGATCGTTGGCATACTTTACCGCCCAACCCTCGTCGAGGATTACATACTCGATGCCATACTTGGCTGCGAAATCGGTGTAGTAGTTGTAGGTCTCGGTATTAACACCTGCCCTGAACGGCACGCCTACCAAACCCCAATGGTTCCACCACTCCCAAGCAACCTTACCAGGCTTTATCCACGAGGTATCCTCCAAGCGTGAAGGCGAAGCGAGGCGATAGACCATATCGTTGTCGAGGAATCGGTTTGCATCCTCGCTGATAAGCACAATGCGCCACGGAGTCTTTGTCATAGCCTTGCACTCGGCGATATATGGTTTGCGACTCTCGACAATGCCCTGCAACTTGTTGTGTCCGCCCTCAACTACTCGCTCCGGCATTGGTGCGAACTCACCGTAGAGCGCCGTTGCTCCCTTCGGGTTTGACACGAACATTCCGGGATAGTGCTCAACATCCGCTTCGAGGATATTTACCTTATACTTCTCTGTCTCGACAATCACAGGCACAAATGCCACCTTGCCCGACTCGAACTTCGAGAGCTCGGTGTGGCGATACCACGACTCGAACGAGGTGAAGTATTTATCGTTGCGTGCGCCTGTCCAATTTGTATAGGGGAAATAGCCCTTGTAGTCCTTCGCAAAGGCAAATTCGGCAATCTCGTTTTCGAGTTTGAAATCGTGCTTGAAGTTGGTCACAAAGCGATACGCCACGCCCTCGTCGTAGGCACGGAACTCCACCGCATAGCGAGTCGCAAAGTCGATGCGCAAGGCGTTGTAGTGATCCTTGATGGTGTTACGGAAATAGAACTGCGTTGCAATTTCGGTATTTACGCTTGTGCGTTTTACCTTTTTTACGACAGGCTTCTCGCCAAGATTTGCACCCTCGTAAATCTTCAAACCAATCTGCGAGGTTGCCAAAATCTGCTCGCCGTCGCACTTTACGCTATAAGCCAACTGCGGCTCGGCGGTAATCGTAATCTCCAATTTGCCATTTGGAGAGAGGAGTTTATACTCCTTTGCAGCGAATGCCTCCACGCAGAAGAAGAGCGCAGAGAGCAAGAGAATAATTCGTCTCATATTGTAGGTTTTAGGTTACTCCTTTGCGGTAGTCTTGGGGGTGAAGCCCTGCGCCTGCAAAGCGATTGTGCTGCCGTCGGGTGTTACGAGTGCTGCGCCTGTACTTTCGGCAGTGATGTGACCGATAATGTCGATGCACCCCAAGTTCACAATCTTCTCACGCAGTTCGAGCGGTACGGTGAAGAGCAACTCGTAGTCCTCGCCACCATTCAGAGCGGCAATCACAGGGTCGATATTCATCTCCTCTGCCAATGCGGTGGTCTGCTTCGCCAAAGGCATACGCTCCAAGTAGATGCGTGCGCCACACTTCGACGACTTGCAAATCTGCAACACCTCCGAAGCCAAACCGTCGGTAATGTCAATCATCGAGGTTGGCACAATGCCCTCCTTGCGCAACGACTCGACCATATCGTAGCGAGCACGAGGTTTGAGATAACGCTCCAACAGATACTCATAACCCTCGAATTTAGGGGTTACGGCATCGCCCAAGCCCTGCAATACTCTGCGCTCACGCTCCAACAAGCGCAAGCCCATATACGAAGCACCGAGATTGCCCGTAAGGCAGATCAGATCGTGCTCCTTTGCGCCACTGCGATAGGATATTTCGCTCTTCTTGGCACGACCTACAGCGGTGATGTTGATGATAAAGCCAGTAACCGAAGCCGAGGTGTCGCCACCAACCAAATCGACGCCTGCCTCTTTGCAAGCGAACTCCACGCCCTCGTAGAAGTCGTCGAGGAACTCAACCGAGAGCTTCGACGAGATGCCGAGCGAGAGGGTTATCTGCTCGGGTACGGCATTCATTGCCACCACATCGCTGATACCCTTGGTCACAACCTTGTAGCCGAGGTGCTTCGGAGGGAAGTATGTCAAGTCGAAATCGACACCCTCCAACATCGCATCGGTCGATACGACCACAGCCTTATCCTTCGACGCCTCGATTACCGCAGCGTCGTCACCAACGCCACAAATTGTCGATTTGTTCTTATTCTGAAATTTTGCTGTGAGGTGGTCAATCAAACCAAACTCACCCAACTCTGCTATTTCGGTTCTTCCCTTCATATTTTTAGACGAGAGACGAAAGACGAGAGAGATATAAAATTAAGAGCAGAAAATCTTAATTTCCCTAACGACTCTAACGCCCTTAACGACTCTAATTAAATTACAAATACTTCTCTACAACAGCTGCAATGCGCTCGGCTACCTCCTCGATAGTACCCAACGAAGGTACGCTCTCGAACTTGCCCTGCGCACGATAGAAATCGGCAACGATAGCGGTCTGTGCGTTATATACATCGATGCGGTTGCGGATAATCTCCTCCGACTGATCGTCGGCACGACCCGAATCCTTGCCACGCAAAAGGATGCGCTTCACGAGCTCCTCCTCGGGAACCTCCATATTTATCATCACCGACACCTTCTGTCCGTGCTTTGCGAGAATCTCGTCGAAAGCCTCGGCCTGAGCCGTAGTGCGAGGGAAACCGTCGTAGATTACACCTTTGCCATCGTTGTGGGTTGCTACATAGTCGGCAACCATATTGATAACGAGTGAATCGGGAGCCAACTCACCACGCTCGATGCACTCCTGCATCTGCTTTCCGAGTTCGGTCTGTGCGGCGATATGCTCACGAATTACATTTCCTGTCGAGATGTGACGAAGCGAGAAACGCTTCTCCAAGAGTTCCGACTGCGTACCCTTACCGCAGCCCGGAGCACCAAAAAGTACGATATTAAGCATCTTTTTTATGCAAATTTTGTTTACAACGGCAAAGATAAGAAAAAAAGACGAAAGACGAAAGACGAGAGACGAAAGAAATTTGAGTTGAGAGTTGAGAGTGGAGAGTTGAGAGCAAAGACGAAAGACGAACCGACGCAGCGGAGCGAGAGCAGAGGGTGCTTGCACACTATGCCGAGTCGCAAGGAGGAAAAGCCTGCGAAGCAGGATTAAAGACGAAAGAGAGTTTAGAGAACTTAGGGAGTTTAGAGAACTTAGAGAAAGCATCAATCCCTAAATTCCCTAAATTCCCTATTCTCCCTAAATTCCTCTAACAACCTCTTATCCTGTTGCGCCTTCTCCACCTTCGGGGTTGAAATTCCCAAAACTTTTTGCTACTTTTGTAGAACTTTATCGCAACGACTATGAAAATTTACCGTGTTACCGAGTGCTCCGCAAACCTTGTCGAGGTATTGGAGCAATTGCTGCCGCAACTCTCGTCATCGGCTACTATGCCGAGCGAGGAGTATATAGAGAGTATGCTCAACAACGAGAATTTTTACCTCTTTGTTGCCGAACACGAGGGCGCAATCGTGGGTATGCTTTCGCTCGTGGTGGTCGACATCCCTACGGGGTGCAAGGCGTGGATAGAGGATGTTGTGGTCGATAGCCGTGCGAGAGGACTCCACATCGGGCAGGCACTTGTCGAGGAGGCGAAGGTGTGTGCCAAGGAGGTCGGTGCAAAAAAGATTTACCTAACCTCCAACCCTTCACGCAAAGCGGCACACGCTTTGTACAAGAAGTGTGGCTTCGAGGAGTACGACACTACCGTATTCAGAGTGAAAGGTTAAAAAATTCTCTATTTTTTATATTTTATAAAAAAGTTTTCCGTTTTCCGTTTTCCGTTTTCCGCTTTTTTGTATATTTGCGCCCGGATAACTCTTTTACGCTATGGGAATATCGCTTAACAGAACAACTATCGGCACAACCATCAAGGAGTATACATTGATGGCTCTCGGTATGTTCCTCTATTCATTTGGTTGGATCTGTTGCATTCTGCCGGCAAATGCTGCGGGTGGTGGCGCAACCGGTCTTTCGCTTATTCTCTACCACATCGCCGGCGGAGCAATCTCGATTGGTACAATGGTGTTGATTATCAACGCTATACTCCTCATTATTGCGGGCTTTGTCGTGGGTTGGAATTTCGGTATCAAGACCATCTATTGTGTGGTTGTGATGTCCATCATTATGCACTTCTTGCAGGTGTGGTTCACTACGCCCGACGGTTGGGTAGCGCAGATTATCACTGCGCGAGATGCGCTGACAGTACCAAATGGCACCATTGTCGATCTGTTCAATCTGCAAAACCGACTCCTCTCGGCAATCCTCGGAGGTATCTGCTCGGGTATAGGTGTAGCAATGTGCTTCCAGCAGGGTGGCTCAACCGGAGGCTCGGATATCGTTGTGATGATTGTAAATAAGTTCTACACAATCTCTTACGGCAAGTTTATCCGTTTGACCGACGGCGTAATCATCTCGTCGGCGCTCTTCTTGCCGGATGTGGGCATCGACGGTGTAATCTACGGTTTCGTGATGGTTGCGGTGTTCAGCTATACGGTCGATATGATTCTCTCGGGTAACCAGCAGTCGAGCCAGATATTTATCGTGAGCAAGGACTACAAGGCTATGGCAGATGCAATCAACAACGAGGCGAAGCGTGGCGCTACCGTAATCGACGCTATGGGTTGGTACTCTAAGGATAACTCGAAGATTGTGATGTGCGTATGTCGCAAGCGAGATTTAGCAATGGTCTTGAAGATTGTTCGCAATGTCGATCCCGAAGCATTTATCACCATTGGCTCGGTAATGGGTGTTTATGGCAAGGGCTTCGAGGCTCTGAATAAGGTGTAGCGGCAATAGAAATATAACATAAAAATGCCTCTCACTTCGAGAGGCATTTTTATGTTAGAAGCGAAATGCAAATGTTACCGCTATATTGTGATTTATGAGGTCAAGACCATACATCGGGCTCGCATTCGGAGTGCTGCCCAACTTGGAGTAGAAGGAGTAGTAGTCCGAATAGCGGGTGTTGCGATATTGATAAGCCAAATCTATCGAAGTGACCTCGCTCAAACGGAAGCCCAAGCCCGCCGAAGCGTACCACAACCTATCTGTCACAGGCTCCGAGAAGGCTACAAAGTCGTAGTTGTCACGCAAGAGTTTTGTGCGATATCCGCCACCCACTCGCAGAGCCAACCAAGGCAAAGGCTTTGCCTCAACACCGGCACGAACAGTGTGTGTGCCCTTCACATTATTGCGGAAAACATCGTTTGTATAGCCCGTATCGACAGGAGTGTAGTTCCACTTCAAGGCACGATATGCATCGTACTGATAATCCACCGAGATGATAGCATAGCGATTAATCGCATACGACACACCTGCCAATAGGCGTGTAGGGGTGGTAAAACACCAACGATTATCACCGCCATCCTGCAAGATAGGGGTGCTCTCCTCGGCATAGACCGAGCCATTTATAACCTCCCAACCATAAGGGTTGTTGCCCGCACTCAAAGCCTTCGACGAGAGCGATGCCGAGTAGCGATAGGCTACCGAATAGTAGGTCGGAGTATGCACCGCAAAACCGATGCGCAACGCCTCGACAGGTCGCACCACAATACCGAACTTCGCACCTACGCCCGAGCCGTTCAAATCCATCGCCTGTGCAAAGCGGAAGTCTTGGAGCTGATATGGATAAGCCGTAGCATCAGGTCTTGCCCCCTCGTAGCCGATATACTCATCGTAGTAAATGGTCTGCTTACGAGATATACTCTGAATATCGAGCGATGCACCGAGATATACTATATTATTTATATTAAAGCCAAACGCAAACGAAAACTCGCCTGCCGAGCCACGACTTCGGAGGTTGGTGTATTGCGACATCTGCGCACCCGGGGCAATCTCATCGGGATACCAGCCATTTGTGCCCTTGTTTATCAAGCCCGCCTTGTAGCCCATAACCGCACCCCAAAAGTATGGATCCAAATCGTAGTCGTAGTAGCCACGATTGTCGGCAATCTTATTGTCTGCGTTGATGATCAGACCATTAGCATTTGCAATATCGGCAAATGCATCTGCCAACGATGATACTGTTGCAGGGCCTGCATACGACATATCGTAGTTGTAGTCGGCGGTTTTGTTGTAGCCGAAAGCGAAATTTATAGCCACGAGTTTGCCTGTACCCTCATATACCTGGAACGATGCTCCGATGTTATTCACATCAAAACGCACGCTATTGTTGTCGGAGGTGTTGTAGGCGTTATAGTTCTTGGCATTGGTGATGCCCAAGCCGAGCGAAGCCGAAATCTCATCTCGCTGATACATACCGAAGCCCGCAGGGTTGTAGCCGAACGATGACATATCGGCACCAAGCGAGGTAAATGCACCACCCATACCCATCGAACGAGCCGTGCCGACAGCCTCACGCTGCGAGAGCGAGAGAAGCGACGAGGCAGGGACAATATCCCTATTTAGGAGTATTCCCGATGTATTTTGCGCCTGCACCGCTACAACCGATGCAAGGATAATTGCCATTACCGAAAGAGATCTTTTCATAATTCAGTATGTTAAAGCATTAAAAACTATCTGCCACGAGAGTTTCCTCCACTCGACAAAGATGAGCGACTGCTACTCGAACTCGACGATGGCGAAGAGTAGGAGCGAGATGACGAGGAACTACTGCCACGATACAACGACGAACTTCTCGATGAGCTACTCGACGAACTACTCGACGAACTGCCACTGCTGCGATACGACGACGATCCGCTCGATGAACTGCCTCTGCTGCGATACGAAGTGCTACCCTTGCTATTCGATACTGCGGTTGCGTTATTGCGGATGAGTGGCTGTGTCGAACGACCTGCCGAAGGTGCGGAAGGGCGTGTTGTTCCAACTCTATCCACGGGGCGAGATGCGCCAGGGTTGCGACCTACGACCTGACCAGGGCGGTTGTGGTGGTTGTGTCCCGTGTTGCCCACGCTGCCCGAGCCCGAGTGTGGTGGGTGGTGGTGCGAATGACCGCCGCCATACGATGGGCGATGTGGGCGATGGTGGTGATGATGGTGGTGGTAATAGTAGTATGGATATCCCCAACCCCAATAGTATGGGTTGTTCCAACCATAATACCAGCCATATCGGTACGATCTGTTCCAATAGTAGAATGGATCGTTCCAGCCATAATACCAACTATACGAAGGCAATGCTACTGCGCCCCACGAGCCGAACATCGAGGTTACATACTTTGGCTCGACCCACACCATATCGCCCGAAATCATAATGTTGTAGAATGCAGGGTCGTATGCCGAAGCATAGAAGAATGCATCCGAATATCGCAACGAGTAGTACGACGATGGCATACGGTAGGTTGGCGACGAGAAGGCGTACAAACGACGAGCGTATGCGCTCTCGTATGAGTCGGCCAGTACGGCATCGAAGCCGTTGATGTTGCTCTCGGTCGATACTGTGATATTCTGCTTAGCCGCCTCGGCCTTAATCTTTGCCAAAGTAGCCTCGTACTGCGCCTGCTGTGCCTCATATTGCGCCTTGGCAAGCTCCGCCTCCGCCTTCTGACGCTCGGCGATGGCTATCTTGTTGTGTATGGAGTACAAATCATCCGAGTACGACGCATTCTTCCACGCCGCAGCGCAGCCCGACAAGAGTAAAATCTGTGCCGAAATTAGGGCCATTGTTACAATCTTTCTCATAGCGATATAGTTTGTCTTACCTACTAAACGAATAAAAAGGGTGGTTTAGTATACGACAAATATAATACTTATATTTATGAAAAACTACTCCAAAGTTCATATATCACAAAAAAAGTGCAAAATATCGCAAGAAATTGTTGGAATTAAAAAATAAATTCCTACCTTTGCAACCGCAAAACGCATTGGAAAGATGCCGGAGTGGTCGATCGGGCCGCACTCGAAATGCGGTGTACGGGCAACTGTACCGGGGGTTCGAATCCCTCTCTTTCCGCAAAAATAAAACGAAGCAAGGAGATGTCGATATTATCGGCATCTTTTTGTTTTTGCAG
>JAFVVS010000061.1 GCA_017502025.1 Alistipes sp.
ACTTATAACGCCAGAGGCAAGGGAATCAACACAAACGTCGGATTTACCGAGCAGTATACCAAGTCGTATGCGATAGGGGTCTGGCAACGAACCTCGTAACCAATCTCCACTGGACGCGACTTAACCTTGATATTCAAAGCCTTGAGCTTAGCCTCGAGCATCTCGTTGAAGATGTGAGCCTTCGATACCTTACCGAGCTCTGGGTGACCGTGGTCGTCGTATGTGAAGTGAACACCGCTCTTTGCAATCTCCTCGTCCGAGAGAGCGTGGAATACACCCTCCGAGATCATTGCAACACCATACTCAACACCCATCAACTTACGCTTGATGATAGCCGAAACAACCAAGTTTACGATCTTCTCAACGGTGATCTCGGTCTTGTTGAACATCTCAGGAATAACGATCATAGGGTAGTGGCAAGCCGAGCCAATACCGAATGCGAGGTGACCTGCCGAACGACCCATTGCAGCAACTACAAACCAGTTAGCCGAGGTGCGAGCGTCGTTGTAAACGGCACGACCGATAACGGTACCACCCTCCTTTGCCGACTGATAACCGAAAGTTGGCGAACCTGCCGGAAGTGGAAGGTCGTTGTCGATAGTCTTTGGAACGTGGATGTTAGCGATAGGGTACTGCTTAGCCTCCAAGAACTTAGCGATGCGGTTAGCAGTCGAAGCAGTATCATCACCACCAACGGTTACGAGCAACTTGATGTTGTTCTCGGTGAAGAACGAGAGGTTGAAGTTGTTCTCGAAATCAGCGTCGGTTGGCTTGAAACGGCTCATAGTGAGGTACGAACCACCCTGGTTGAAGATGAAGTCAGACTTGAAGAAGTCCAAATCCTCGAAGCGAGGGTTTGGATTGAACAAACCCGAATAACCGTGGTGCAAACCAATTACACGATAACCCTTTGCAAGGAAAGTCTTGGCAACGCTGCCAACTACGGTGTTCATACCCGGTGCTGGGCCGCCACCTGTAAGAATTGCAATAGCTTCTTTCATAGTGTGTCTATTTATTTGAGTTAAAAATTGTTTATTCTATTTTTCCGCCCAAAGATACAATTTATTTCTCACTTTTCAACGCTAAAATCGAACTTTTGTTGCGGATTGTTGTAGATATTTACAATGTAAGCGAGATTTTTTACGGCTCGATGTACAGTATATGCTGTTCCGCTCTTTTCGCCCGTGAAGTAGGCGATGACTGCCGAGGAGTTATCGACGAGGTAGTTGTTGCGCAGGGCATAGACGCTCGGTGCGTAGCGTGTGGCAAGAATTATGACCTCGTCGGCTTCCGCCACAACTCGCTCGAAAAGAGTGCGTTGCGACGACGGAAAACGCCTCTGCATACCCTCGAACGGCACTATTGCCACAATCCTCAATCCTGCCAATTCGTTGCGTAGCGAGAGTGCAACCTCAGCCGCTGCAAGGTCGAAACCTATCGCCATACCGCACAAGAAAGTGCGGTAGCCTTTGGCATATAACCCCCTTATCGCAATCTCCAATTCGAGGTTGCGACTCCCATCGTAGGTGCGATGTCCCGTAAAACAGGCGGTTATATCCTTGTCGTAGGCGATAATCGTAAAATTTTGCACCACAAATATAATAAAAGGTATCAAATATGACAAAGTTTTGCTATCTTTGTCAATCAGATTAACACCTAAATTATTAAACGATTATGAAAAAGTTATTTTTGATTCTTGCAGTTTCCGTATTTGCCGTTTCGTCGGCTATGGCACAGGCGGTACACAAGCCTGTGGTTGGTAAGACTGGTATCCGCCTCTACAACCACCCATCTTACCGCACCGAGATTATCCTTCCGCAGGTGAAGGGCTACAACATCTACAAGGGCGACTTCCATGTTCACACCATCTACTCGGATGGCGAGGTTACTCCTCGTGAGCGTGTTCGTGAGGCTTGGTACGATGGTTTGGACATTATCGCTTTGACCGACCACCTCGAGCTTCGTTCGTACGAGAAGTTTATGCTCAAGGCTCACGCTCCATACAACAAGGATGGCAAGCCTTACCAGTACATCCGTGGCGGTGCGGGCAACAAGACCGACCACACCACTCCTATCTATTGCGACTTGGACGCAACCTACGAGGAGGCAGTTCAGTATGCTAAGAACGAGGAGATTCCGGTTATGGTAGTTCGTGGTACCGAGATTTGGCGTAACCCAGCCGTTATCGGCGAGTACAACGCACTCTTCTTGACCGATATCACCGATGTCGCAAAGCCAGACATTATCGAGAGCCTCAAGGAGGCGAGAAAGCAGGGTGCAATCATTATCCACAACCACCCGGGCTGGCGTCGTAAGACTATGGATAAGAGCGAGATGCAGGAGAAGATCTATGCCGAGAAGTTGGTTGATGGTATCGAGGTTATCGGTGGCACTGGCCCAACCCTCTATCCAAAGATGATTGATCGTTGCGTTGACGAGAAGTTGACCATCTTCTCGAATACAGACACTCACCGCACCTCGGCGCAGTACTATCCTCGTGGTGGCGAGATTTTCCGCTCTATGACCTTCATCCTTGCCAAGGAGTGCACCGAGAAGGCTATCAAGGATGCTCTCTTGAAGCGCCGCACTATCGGCTACGCTGCAAACCACCTCATCGGCGAGGAGATGTGGCTCGGCGAGTTCCTCAATGCAGCTGTTGAGTGCAAGGTTGTAGCGGTTAACGACAAGAAGGAGCATCGTGCCTTCCAGCTCACCAACCACTGCTCTGTTCCGTTCGTGTTCCGTCGTGGTAAGACCACCTACACGCTCAATCCGTTCCACTCGATTCGTGTAAACTTCGGCAAGAACAAGGAGAATGGCAAGTACAACACTCCAAAGTTCGCAGTTGAGAATATGTGGACCGTTGGCGACAAGCACCCTGTATTGACCATCGAGATTGACAAGTAAAAAACTAATGGCAAAAATAAAAGCAACCAGCGATGGTTGCTTTTATTTTTATCTCTACCTCTATTTCTGCCACTTCATTGTGAAGTTGCGAAGCCAATTTATTGCAAAGCGTGGGAGTATCAGGCAGATGGGGATAAAAGCCTTGCACCACCAATCGGGAACGATGCACTTGCGCTTGCGCCACAACGAGTTCAAACCACGACGAGCGCAGAACGATGGGGTAGAGAGGGCGTGCAACTTCAAGCCGATGCCTTGCCACTTCTTCGTTAAGCCGTAGAGGTCGGTTGCAATACCCGCAGGGCAAACCGCTGTAACCCATACATTCTTGTAACGCATCTCCTTGGCAAATGCCACCGAGAACGACTTTGTATAAGACTTCGATGCGCTATACAACGCCAAGCCCGGGAATGGCATCCACACCGAGAACGACGACATATTGAGGATGTAACCGCCACCTCGCTCCGCCATATCGTTGCCAAAGAGTTGGCACAAAATGGTGTAGGTGATGTCGTGCAGAGTGATAGTTCGTTTAACTCGCTCAATGGGCGTATTTACCATATCGCAGAACGAGAACATACCTGCGTTATTTATCAGTACATCAACGATATAGTCCTCAGCCTTGCACCACTCGAAGAGTGCCTCTGCGCCACCCTCGACGGCCAAGTCCATAGCCTTAACTACGACCTTTACGCCGTGTTTCTCCTCTATTTCGGTCGCTGCGGTCTGCAATGCCGACTCGGTGCGACTCACGATGATGAGGTTGTAGCCAAGTTCTGCCAACTGCTCGGCATACTGACGACCAATACCTGTCGAAGCACCCGTTACAAGTGCCCACTTCAAACCTTTTTCTATCTTACCTCGCTTTCTGCCCATTGTTAGTCAATTTTAGCAAGTTCCTTCCAAACCTTCTCTGGAATTGGCTCCTTGCAGTTGTGGCAGCACTGCATATCCTTCGAGTACATACGGGCGATGCAGTAGTCACGGTGGTCGCAACCCGAGCGAGTCGAGAGGTCGCCCTCCTTCATCTTATTTACAAATGCCGGGTCGTTAATCAGGCAACGAGCCATCTGTACCATCTCAAAACCTGCATCGAGCACCTTCTCGATACCCTCACGAGAAACGATACCGCCAACATATACGAGTGGGCCCTTCAATTCTGCACGGAACTTCTTGGCATTCTCCAAGAAGAAGCACTCCTCGAACTTGTAGTCCTTGATCATCCACTTACCGAACAAATCGACCACAATCTTCTGCAACCACTCGTTCCAACCCATATAGTAACTCATAGTCTTTGTTGGGATACGGCCACGCATAACCGCCATAGGCGCACGAGAAACAAAGCCCGAGGTTAAAACGATACCATTCACATTGAACTTCTCAATCTCCTTCGCTATCTCGATGCTCTCAGGAATCTGAATACCGCTCTTGAAGCCGTCTTCCATATTGTGCTTGACGAGCACTGCGGTGTTGGTCTTGTAGGCAGCCTCCATAACCTCCTCCAAGCACATCTTCATAAAGCGCATACGGTTTTCGAGTGAGCCACCGAACTCGTCACGACGACGGTTGGTCCACGGCGAGAGGAACTGCGAGATAAGGTAGCCGTGACCTGCGTGTACCTCCACGCTGTCGAAGCCCGACTCGTGTGCGAGATGCACTGCCTTGCCGAAATCCTTTGCAGTCTGTCGTATCTCCTCGTGAGTCATACGGCGGTGCAGGGTAGGCGAGTAGAGGTTAAAGCCATTCGATGCCGACACAGGGAAACTGCCTGCGGTAGACCAGTGAGTCATATTTCCGCAGTGTCCAATCTGAATACCTGCTGCTGCACCCTCGGCGTGAATTGCGTCGGTAATATCTTTGAGAGGCTCTACAACCTCGTCACGCAACCACAACTGCGAGTTAAACGATACGCCGCTACGATTGATTGATGCGTAGGCGAGGGTAGTCATTCCGACACCGCCCTTTGCTACGCTCACATGGTAGTCCTTCAATTTTTGTGTTGGGTTGAAATCCTTGCCCATAGACTCGAACGCAGCCGAACGAATTGTACGGTTGCGAAGAGTTACTTTGTCGTTGAGTTTGTAAGGTGTAAAGAGTTTCGACTCTTTGAGGTCCTTTGCCATATTATTTTGCTTTTTAGTTTTCCGTTTAGTATAGGAACGGTATTATTCGTTTGCGATTGAGCTTTTTGAACTCCTCGCCAAACTCCTCCTCGTATCGCTTGCGAAGGTCGCCTGCACGAGGTGCAAGGTTTGCGAATGTCCACCACGCAAATACCACTCCTGCCACCGACCACGATGCGATAGCGTAGCCTACCCACTCCATAAACTCGCCAAAGTAGTTTGCCGAGGATACATATCGGAACATACCTCCGTAAGGGATGTAGTGCTTCCTATCGCCCGGCTTGCGCAAGTGGCGGATAATGTAGTCCGAATGGAGGTTGGTGATGAAGCCGAACAACCATACGCCAACACCGATGTAGATATAAGGCTTGCTGAACCAATCTGCGTAGTAGTCAGGGAAATAGGTCGGTACGATGTAGAACAACCAACCGCCCTGCATCAATGCGTTGAGGGTGTTGAAGGTCATTCCCATCAGCATAATCGAAACAGGCATCTTCGAGTTGCCACGCAGCAACAATGGGAAGATGAACGAGCGTTGGAAGTAGTGGATTTGGATAATCGAGAAGAGTACCAACGACACAGCGCTGAACGATTCTCCGCTCAGATACCACAATACCCACATTGCGATAAATACGGGGGCTTCCATCAAAACCCAAGCCACCTTGTTAGGCACGGGAAAGCCGAATTTAGGGTTATAGAGGTAGCCGTAACCCGCCTTTACAAAGTGCAAAGCCACGAATACGAATAACGCTGTAACAGCCATTACAGCCAAGAAAATGTTATAAGTTTCGAGTGTAAACATATCTGTTTGGGTGTTAAAAATCGGTCAAAGTTATAAATTTTTATTTATAAAACACCATGTTGGTCAAAAAAATGACATTTTTAGCGTGAAAAGTTGAGAGTTGAGAGTTGAGAGCTGAGAACATAGAGTTGAGAGTTGAGAGTTGAGAGTTGAGAGTTGAGAGTTGAGAACTTTCAGCGCACCCCTATTGCCCCTATAACCCCCTATAATCGTTGCGCCGTGATAACCTTCGGAGTCCGCAAAACCAAAAAAAAAATCCCCGTTTAATGGGGATTTAGGGGTTATGCACTCTTGTTCGATGTGTTAAACATTGAACAAGAAATGCATTATGTCGCCATCTTCGACTACATATTCTTTGCCTTCGATGCCAATCTTGCCGGCGTCACGGCAAGCCTTCTCCGAGCCAAGTGCCACATAATCAGCATACTTGATAACCTCGGCACGGATAAATCCCTTCTCGAAGTCGGTGTGGATAACACCTGCCGCTTGCGGAGCCTTTGTGCCCTTGCGGTAGGTCCAAGCTCTCGACTCGTCAGCTCCCGTAGTGAAGAATGTTTCGAGTTCGAGCAAGCGGTATGCCGCCTTGATAAGTCGTGCCACGCCCGACTCCTTCAAACCCATATCCTCCAAGAACATCTGACGCTCCTCGTAGGTATCCAACTCGGCAATATCCGCCTCGGTAGCTGCCGCTACGATAAGCATCTCGGCATTCTCGTTTGCGATAGCTGCCTTCACTGCCTCGGTGTGAGCATTGCCCGATACCGCACTCGCCTCATCTACATTGCATACATAGAGTACAGGCTTGTCAGTCAAGAGGTTAAGGTCACTCACTGCCTTGCGCTCCTCCTTGTCGAGTTCGAGTGTGCGAGCGCACATACCCTGCTCCAAAACCTCCTTGTAGCGCACCAAAATATCGTACTGACGCTTTGCCAATTTGTCGCCACCGGTCTGCGCCTGCTTTGCAACCTTTGCAATGCGATTTTCGATTGTTTCGAGGTCCTTCAATTGCAACTCGGTGTCGATAATTCCCTTGTCACGCACAGGGTCAATCGAGCCGTCGACATGGGTGATGTTGTCGTTGTCGAAGCAACGCAATACATGAATAATAGCGTTGGTGTTGCGGATGTTTGCAAGGAACTTATTTCCAAGACCTTCGCCACGAGATGCACCCTTCACAAGACCTGCGATATCTACAATCTCGATAGTTGTTGGGATAACTCGTTTTGGGTTGTCTATCTCTGCCAACTTGATGAGTCGCTCATCGGGTACAGTAATAATGCCGACATTCGGCTCGATAGTACAGAAAGGGAAGTTTGCCGACTGCGCCTTTGCATTTGACAAACAGTTAAAAAGTGTCGATTTGCCCACATTTGGGAGTCCGACTATTCCACATTGTAAAGCCATAATTTATTTTTTATTTTGGGCTATTAGCCATTGGCCATTAGCCATTAGCTGTTTTTAATTCTGCATTTTGCATTTTGCATTTCTCTCGTCTAATCGTAAAGCTCGTTCAGCACCTTCGCCAAGCGCAAACCACCCGATAGCAGCTGCTTTTCGATTACAGGGGTGTAGTAGGTGATGTAATCGTAGTATAGTTTGCCCTTCTCGGGCGATACTTTGTAAATCTCGGTTGCAATTTTATGACTCTCATCGAGCCAATCTTTTGCTGTGCCGTTGGCAAGTTTAGCCTTCTGCTCCTCGGTGCAGTAGCGGTTGAGTGGCTGCTCCCACTCGGTGTAGCTCCACTTGTGCGCAGCCTCGACCAACTCCGTATCCCAGAGCTTGTGCAACTTGATGTCGTTGTTGAAGAACTTTACTACGACATTGTTGCCACCACGGTCGCTCAAATGACCTGCGTGCATTGGGCAATGAACATCGCCCACGAGGTGGATGAGCATCTTCAATCGTGCGCTCTCCTGCTCGGGCGTGAGTTTGCCACTCTTAATCTCGGCAATGCAGAGGTTGATAGCCGTCACGACATCGCCCTTCTCGTTCTTGGGCATTGTGTCGTAGGTGTAGCCCTCATCGACATTGGCGTAGTGCCAAGTCTTGGTGTAGCGATATTGGTCGGTGTAACTTGCGTTATCGAGCCAATTTGCGTAATATACCAACGAGTGGTTGTCCAACTTCTTTACCACCTTCTGATATACCTCGGGCGAGAGGTTACATTCGGCTATATACGCCACCACATCGTGACCCTTCTGCCCCCAACCAAACGAGGTCAAGGCAGAACAAAGTGCTATAATTACAACTAAAAATCTTTTCATATCTAATTTTGCATTCTGCATTCTGCATTTTGCATTCTGCATTTTATTGGTTCATCGTAGCGAGGAACTCCTCGTTTGTGCGAGTGAGCGTCATCTGCTTTTCGAGGAACTCCATAGCCTCTACCGGTGTCATATCCGAGAGGTACTTGCGGAGTACCCAAGTGCGCTGCATAATCTCACGAGAGAGGAGCAAATCCTCACGGCGTGTGCTCGATGCCACAACATCAACAGCAGGGTAGATACGCTTGTTGGCGATACGACGGTCGAGCTGCAACTCCATATTACCCGTACCCTTAAACTCCTCGAAGATAACCTCGTCCATCTTCGAACCTGTCTCGATAAGGGCGGTTGCGATGATGGTAAGCGAGCCCTTCTCCTCGGTATTTCGTGCTGCACCGAAGAAACGCTTTGGCTTGTGGAGGGCGTTTGCATCAACACCTCCCGAGAGTACTTTGCCCGAAGCAGGCTGAACGGAGTTGTAGGCACGAGCCAAACGAGTAATAGAGTCAAGAAGGATAACCACGTCATGACCACACTCAACCATTCGCTTTGCCTTCTCCAAGACCATTTCGGCAACCTTTACATGGCGTGAAGCCTGCTCGTCGAAGGTCGAAGATACCACCTCTGCCTTCACGTGGCGAGCCATTTCGGTAACCTCCTCAGGTCGCTCGTCGATGAGCAATACAATCATATATACCTCGGGGTGGTTGTCGGCAATGGCGTTGGCAAGACTCTGCAAAATCATAGTCTTACCTGTCTTTGGCTGTGCCACGATAAGCGCACGCTGACCTTTACCGATAGGGGAGAACAGATCGACAATGCGGTTAGTCATCGAGTTGTGACCCGCACCCGTAAGGTTGAACTTCTCGCTTGGGAAGAGCGGTGTGAGATACTCGAACTGCACACGGTCACGAATGAAGTTCGGCTCCAAACCGTTGATTTTGGTTACTCGCACAAGCGGGAAGTAACGCTCGCCCTCCTTTGGTGGGCGGATAACTCCCGCTACGGTGTCACCGGCCTTCAAGCCGAAGAGCTTAATCTGCGATGGCGAAACATAGATATCGTCGGGCGAGTTCAGGTAGTTGTAGTCTGCCGAACGAAGGAAACCGTAACCGTCGGGGATAATCTCCAAGACACCCTCGCCATAGACTTCGGCCTTGAAATCATCCTTTGTAATAGGCTTATCCTCCGCCTGTGGCTCACTCTTTACCTCCTCCGTATTTTCGCTATTTTCTGCGCTCTCTGCTGCTTGATTAACCTCTGCGATAGCGCTCTTTGGCTTGCGACCACGCTTCTTTGGCTGTGGAGCAACCTCCTCATTTATCTTTGTTGTAGCAGTTGGCTCCTCGATAGAAGCCTCAGCCTTAGCTTCGACTTTGGTCTCAGTCGCAACCTCCTCAGCCACAGGCTTTGCCGGCTCAACCTTTACCGAGCCAAGACGGGCACGCTTGCGCTTCTGCGGAGCAGGTGCCTCCGTTGCAACACTCTCCTCATTGGAGGCTTCGGCTGTTGCTACGGCAGCAATCTTCTCAATCAACTCTTTCTTTGATAACTTCTCCTCTGTGATACCGAGCACCTTCGCAATTTCACGCAACTCGGCAACGCTCTTGCCTTGAATAGCAATTAAATCTTCCATAAAAATCATTTTTGCGATTTATCATCGATCGAACGACCAATGGTTATACGGGCAGCCGTACATTAGTTATATATGTGCCTCAAATAACGATGCAAATATAGTGCTTTTATTGCAAATGCAAAAGAAAA
>JAFVVS010000062.1 GCA_017502025.1 Alistipes sp.
GAGTAGTGAGTAGCGAGTAGTGAGTAGCGAGTAGCGAAAGCGGAAAACTTTCAGCACCCCCTTACTAGCCCTTACTAGCCTTTACTAGCCCTTATTAAATTGCGCTTATCTCCTCTATTTTTTCGGTTGCAAAACGATATACGGCACAATCATCTCCTCCATAGAGATACCGCCGTGCTGGAAGGTGTCACGGTAGTAGCGGATATGACGATTGGCATCGTTGTTATAGACAAGGAAATCGTTGTTGTAGGCGAAAATATAGCTCGACGAGAGGTTTGACGCAGGGAGCTGCACCTCCTCGGGGCGTGTAACCTCGAATACCTCTTTGCGGTTGTAGGCGAGGTTGCGACCTGTCTTGTAGCGCAGATTTACCGAGGTCTCACGGTCGCCCGTAACCTTCACAGGGTTATCCACACGCACGGTGCCGTGGTCGGAGGTGATAACAACCGTATGACCACGCTCCGAGAGCATCTTCAAGAGCGTGAACAGCTCCGAATTCTCGAACCATGAGCGTGTGAGCGAGCGGAACGAAGCGTCGTCTTCGGTGAGTTGGCGGATAATCTCGGTCTCGGTGCGGGCGTGCGAGAGGATATCCAGGAAGTTATAGACGATAACCGAGAAGTCGGCATCGTAGATGTGCTGGATATTGTCAATCAGCTTGCGACCCGCCTCGGGGCGCACGAGCTTGTCGAACGACCACTTGTAGCGCTTGCCCGACTGTGCGATTTGGCGTGCGAGGAACTCCTCCTCATATTGGTTTTTGCCACCCTCCTCGTTGTCGTTGAGCCACTTGTTGGGCATAAGCTTGTCGATAGCCAACGGCATAAGACCCGCAAAAATGGAGTTTCGGGCGTATTGCGTAGCGGTGGGCAAGATCGAGCAGTAGAAGTCGTCGGTGGCGATGTCGAAGTAGCCACGCAACATACCG
The DNA here is from genome assembly GCA_017502025.1 of Alistipes sp. Taxonomy (GTDB): domain Bacteria; phylum Bacteroidota; class Bacteroidia; order Bacteroidales; family Rikenellaceae; genus Alistipes. Next base: position 929 of record JAFVVS010000062.1, read on the forward strand.
CTGATGGTGCGCCATTGGTCGTAGCGGAAGTTGTCGATAAGGAGCAGTGTGGTCTTGCGGTGGCTATCCACAACAGGGAAGATTTTCGAGCGCATCAGCGTGTGCGACATCTCGGGTGTCTCCTCGTCACGAGAGTTTATCCACCCCTTGTAGTTGTTGCAGACGAAGCGACCGAAGATGCGGTTTGCCTCCGTCTTCTGGTACTGCAAAATCTCACGAATGGAGTCGTCGCCACCCGTCAACTCGATATCCCAATTTACAAGTTTGCGATAAATCGCTGCCCACTGCTGGAAGGTCGAGGCGTTCTGCATCGAGAGCGATATGCGACCAAACTCGGCACGATAGTCGGCAGTGGTCTGCTCGGTCACGAGCTGCTGCGAATGAACATGCTTCTTGATGAGTGGCAACATCTGCGACGGATGCACCGGCTTGACTATGTAGTCGGCAATCTTCGAGCCTATCGCCTTATCCATAATATCCTCCTCCTCGCTCTTGGTGACCATAATCACGGGCGTATTGGGGCGAACATCCTTGATGAGTGGCAGGGTCTCCAAACCCGTCATTCCGGGCATCATCTCGTCGAGGATAATCACATCGTATGCCACCTCCGAAGCCATATCTATCGCATCGTAGCCGTTGTTGCAGGTGTCAACCTCGTACCCCTTCGATTGAAGGAGCATAATGTGCGGTTTCAGCAACTCTATTTCGTCATCTACCCAAAGAATTTTTACCATAATATACTCGGTTTATTTTATCGCCTTGCGTGTGGCGAACACATTGCGTATTGTGGGGTATGAGTGGCGGAGATTCTCCTCGACATCCTCCTTCGAGCACCACTTGGCAACGGCAATATCCTCCTCTTTTTGCGGTTTGGTAGGGCTGCTCTCTGCCGTGCAGAGGTACCACGAAGTCTGCTTCAACTCCCACACTCCATAAACGCCGTAGGCGTGCAAAGTATTGCACAAAAATCGAACAATTTTTGCCCCCTCGACGCCTGTCTCCTCGGCAACCTCTCGAACAGCCGTTGTGTCGGGCTCCTCACCCGGGTCGATATGCCCTTTGGGCAGATCCCAATGGTGATAGCAGTATATCATCAGCGTTTCGCCCTTCTCGTTTTCGACCAAACCACCGGCAGCCTCTACCCACTTGAACTCGCCAATGAACTGCTCGGCATAGGCCTCAATCATCGCATCTTGCACGACGATGGTATTGGCAGTTTCGAAAATTTTGAGTACATTCGCCCTTGAAAGCTCAGACGAAGGCATACGGTAGTAGTTGTCAATCTCGACCGGTGAGTCGGTGAGAATGAGAAGTTTATCGAGAAAATAGATGTTTAGTTGCATCGTTTTGGGGTTTTCGTATACTACAAAGATAGGAATTTTAAGTTAAATACGGAGTATGAAAAAACTATTTATTGCTATGTCATTGCTACTTTCGGGCTTCGTGGGTTGTAATACTGCCCCCGAGTCCATCCAAATCGACAACGCCCTCACCGCCGAGGAGATTGCTGCCGCACGCCTCACCCCCGAGGTTATGTGGAAGATGGGCCGCATAGGCTCGCACGCCCTCTCGGCAGATGGCAAGACCGTTCTCTACACCCTCACTCGCTACAATATGGCGGAGAATAGGGGAGTCACCGTAATCGTGAGCCACGACATCGCAACAGGCGAGGAGCGAGAATTGACCGACACCTCGTCGACCTCGACCTCTCCCGTGTGGAGTGCCGATGGTGCCGATATATGGTTCGCATCGAACCGCAGTGGCGATATGCAGTTGTGGAAGATGCACGCTGACGGCTCGCAGCCACAGCAGGTGTCGCATATCGAGGGTGGCATCGAGGGCTTCGGTATCTCGCCCGACGAGATGCACATCTACTACACGCAGTATGTTCACGCCAAGAATATCAACTCGGCAGATGTCTATGAGGATGCCGACAAGTCGAAGGCTCGCATCTACGACGATTTGATGGTGCGCCATTGGGACTATTGGGATGGCGGAAAGTATCTCCACATCTTCGTTGCCGACCTCTTGGCAAATGGCGTGGGCGTTGCAACCGATATCATCGGCAAGGAGTCGGCTTGGGATGCTCCGCTTGCACCATATTTCGACCACGCCGAGATTGCGTGGAGCCCCGACAGCAAGCAACTTGCCTACACCTGCAAACCGCTCACCGGAAAGGAGTATGCCGTATCGACCGACTCGGATATTTTCGTTTATGACCTCGAAAATGGCACTACCCGCAACCTATGCAAAGATGTTGCACACCTCCCATTTGTGGGCTACGACAAGTATCCTGTATGGTCGCCAAAGGGCGATAAGATAGCTTTCCGCTCGCAGGAGCGCCCGGGCAACGAGGCGGACAAGGAGCGACTGATGATTTGCGACTTGGCATCGGGCGAGATTAAATATCTGACCAAGAATTTCGACTATCACGCCACAAATGTGGTGTGGGATGGCGAGGAGCAACTCTACTTCATCGCACCAATCGAGGCTACCCACCAGATTTGCCGTGTGAAGGCGGATGGCTCAGGCGAGGTTGAGGTGGTGACCAAGGGCGACCACGACATCAACTCGTTCGAGTTGTGTGGCGGAAAGTGCATCGGCTCGTTGATGACTATTTCGATGGCATCGGAGCTCTTCGACTTCGACCTTGCGACAGGCTCGATGACCAAGATTACCGCCGTAAATGACTTTGTCTATGACAATATCAAGATGGGCGAGGTGCAGAAGCGTTGGGTGAGGACCACCGACGGCAAGCGAATGCTCACCTGGATGATTCTTCCGCCCGACTTCGACCCTAACAAGAAGTATCCGACCCTGCTCTACTGCCAGGGAGGTCCGCAGAGTGTGGTTTCGCAATTTTGGAGCTATCGTTGGAATTTTCAGCTGATGGCGGCACAGGGTTATGTCGTTGTTGCTCCAAATCGCCGTGGTGTGCCTTCGTTTGGTCAGGAGTGGCTCGACCAGATCTCGGGTGACTACTCGGGACAGAATATCCGTGACTACCTCTCGGCTATCGACGATGTTGCCAAGGAGAGGTGGAGCGACGAGGAGCGTTTGGGCTGCGTGGGAGCGTCGTATGGTGGCTATTCGACCTTCTATCTTGCGGGACATCATCAGAAGCGTTTCAAGGCGTTCATCGCACACTGCGGAATCTTCAACTTCGAGTCTATGTATGGACACACCGAGGAGTTGTTCTTTGTGAATAACGACTACGGAGGTGCATATTGGGAGAGCAACAACAAGACCGCTATGCGCTCCTATGCCAACTCTCCGCACAAGGCGGTGGCGAAGTGGGATACACCTATCTTGATTATCACGGGCGAGAAGGACTACCGCATTCCATACTCGCAGTCGTTGGAGGCATTCACCGCAGCTCGTATGCGTGGCATCCCTGCACGATTGGTATCGTTCGAGAACGAGGCACATCAGGTCTTCAAACCGCAGAACTCGTTGGTTTGGAATAGGGAGTTCTTCGGATGGTTAGATAAATACCTCAAATAGAGAAACTATATAATAGGAGTCTCTTGTTATACAACTTCTGACAAAAAGAGCGTGTCCGGCAAATAGCGGACACGCTCTTCTTTTGTGCAGATACCTGCGATACCCCACTAAGGCTCATCGGGAGTTACAGGGAGAATCTGCCAATCACGATAGTTATTCCAATTGCTATTGCTTAGGGATACATCGGTATTGTTAGTCTGACGAATGTAACGATTTGAGTAATGAATTCGGTTGTATCCATTGTTGGTGACGAATGTATATTGCGTTCCGTTATTGCTGAACGAAATAGATCCGTTATTCGTAGTACCATTGCAATATGTACCTCGTGCAACACTCTTGATTCTATTATTATTCTCGAAAGCGAATAAGTTGTAGTAGTTCAGCTCAGTATTTGCCGAAAGGTTGTCATTTACCGCAGTCAAGTATGTGGTGGTATAGTTGTTGTTTCGCAATACATACATTGTCGCTCCATCTTTGGTAGGATTAGTCGTATTATTGCCAACTGTCAAACCTGCAACCTTTACGCTGCCAACAACCCTCGTGTCGGTCATACCACCCACAGTAGCTACAACAGTCATATCGTAGGTGCCCTTGCTGGTCGGTGTCCAATCGATATACCACACAGTTCTCGATGTTGCATCACCCGACGGTGGCGACACAACACTGGAATTCATCTCTTGGGTAGCCTGTACGCCGTTGATAGTAACAGATGTAGGCTCGCTACTTGCCAATACACCTACATAGTAGCGAATTGGCTGACCCACTATCACATAATCTCGGATAGCCGAGTTTATGCTGGCGATATTTCGGTCGTTCCACTGCAAGAATTTGGATTCGATATAGCTCTTTGTCAATTTGGCAACATCGGAGTAGATAAGACCGTGCTCGTTCTCCACGATAAGTGTGAAGGTTACGCCATTATCGTTGCAGTCTTCCGGCAAATTGGTTGGGAGCGTACCCTCGATATTGTAATTGTTGATATCATTCTCCTCACGCAACTTACGCACAATCCTCTCGCCGTTTGTTGTGGTGTGCTCGGACTGTATTACTATATTATGGATTGCGCTACCGTATGAGTGGGCGTTGTATAAGATATTTACGAGTGCTCCTGCAACAAAAGTGCTTGTGTCGAGGCTAATAGAGCCGTTGATACTACCAATCTTCTCATCCTTCACGCAGCGCACAGGTGCAGCTGTACGACGATTGGTGTAGCAAGGGGTCATATTTGCATTGTATGAGCCCACATTGGTCTCCTCCCACGACTGCTCCTTCGATATGTAGATGCGCTCACGGTGCATATAGTATTTGATATTATCACCAATGTAGTTCTCAGTGTCCGTACAGTACATAGAGGATTGATAGTCGCCCTTCTCTCCCACATACTTCCAAGGCAATGCCACCGAAGAGAGGCCTACATCCACACCCTTGTAGCCGGCGTATGGGAAGAAGAGGGTTGTGCCGTTGAATGTACGGGTGTAGCCGTATTCGCCTGCCTGACCTGTTCCCTTATCGGAGGTGAAGAGGTGGTTCAACTCACTACTTGGCACACGATAGCCATACGGACATGGGTCGTAGATGGTCTTCGATGTCATACCCGTAGCGATATTGTATCCCCAGAGGAAGTCGTAACGCTCGTGAAGCCAGTTGAAATAGTAGGTACCGCCTGTCTGCGCCGATGGCAAAATCAGATACATCGGGTTCTCGACAGCATTTTGGAGTGTTGGCCTTGCAAACTGCGCCACTTCGGCTGCCGTCTTCTTGTCCGACGAGTAGTCGTAGTATGGAGCCGTAATCAGATTTACGAGGTTGTAGTTGTAGGACTCGGGTCCCATCGAAGGGTCCTTGCGACCCCACTGATAGTACAATCCGTAGGTTTCGAGCGCCTGCTCTCCGTTTGTGCAGGTGGCTCTTGTCGCACCGAGATTACGGTCGAGCACAGTTATGGTGTGGTGCTCGCCCTCGCCCAATTCGATATCGACCTCCTGTGGCGACTCTGTAATCCATATATGCCACGACCAAAGAATCTTACCCTGTTCGTCATAGACCGCAATAACGGCATTTCCACGGGCATCCACACCCTTTGGAACCTTGAAACGGACATAACCAAACTTCAACTCGACGTTGGTTACCAAGCCGAGCTCGCTCTCCCACAAGAGGTGTGCCGACACAGGCGATATATCCTCGTGGTCGGGGTAGAGCTTCTGCGAACCACCCGACGAGATGATACCCGCCTGACCATTACCGATAATTGTGGCGAGGAAGCAGTATCCGTCGTATGGTATATTGTTGCCGCCCTCATCTTTCAGGTTGTTGCCGTTCTCATCTTTCAGCACCAAATGCTCCGATGTAGGGTCGATGATGTAGCAGTTGGCAATCTTGAAGACCTCGATGCTGTTGTCGCCTGTGCTGCCGCTCTCGTCATCTACATCGTACTCGTGCAAGCGTGAGAGGTCGTAGTAGCGCTCATCACCCTCCTTTTCGAGAATCGCACTGATGGTACCCGAGGTCTGCAAGTTCAATGTTATGTGGTAGATGTATCCTCGCTCGAAGAGGTTAATACGCTCCACCGTGCCATTTTCGTGCTCGTGAATATGCTCTGCTTTGATAATGGTGGTATATACACCCGACTGCGTATGCACTTCGATCTCCACATCTCTGCCCGGTTCAATCAGCGAGTAACCGAGGTAGATGTTATTCTCCAACGACGAACCCTTCATCGAGATAGGATACTTCGCCTCCTCGTGGTACTCGGGGTGGTTACTGTCGTTGCCAAACATTGCAGTGCGCACAATATTATGATTTTTGTAGTCGCCCCACTCGTAGACCTCGCCAAACTTGTCTTGGCCAACTTCGGTTGGCAACCAAATCTTACACGAGGTAGGCTGATTACGGATGACAACATCCTCAATCTCGCCCCACATCGAGAGGCTCTGCTCGCTCTGGTCGGCATAAGCCGATACACGAATTGCCGAACGATAGTGGCGATAGGTTAGGAAGTTGGAGTAGGCAGGATTCTCGAAGTTATGTCCAAACGGCTCACGATAGATATTTGTTCCGTCGGTTGGGTGAACATCGCTCTTGTGAGGGTCGTTCGGGTTGTATTTGTGCCAAGCCTGCGCCTCGCAGACATTGCTGACCATAATATCGGTCTCGCCATTGAAATTCTTGAAGTGGAGTCCTACAATCTCGGTCGGAACACCGTTGATATCGACAGTCTCGTTTATGCGCACAGCATCAAACTCCCCCCACTCTCCGAACAGCGGTGTTGCAGGTGCGCCCTCTCGCTCAGGGAGCTCGCAGTTCTTAGGGTACCAGCCCACCAAACGGGTGTGGTAGAAGTGGGTTGTATCGACAATTACATCGCCATTGGCATCTTTGCGCTCCACGATATTCAGCTTGTACTGCTGTACGGGATCAAGCGACACCGAACGATAGTGGATATCCTCGGTATTGTCGGGCGACGAGATGATGGTCGCTTCGAGCGTATAAGCCTTGTTCCAGTTGGTGAGCAGAGGGGTGTTTCCCACTCCTCCCGTGAAGGTGTATAGACCGTCAAGATTTTGCGCTACATCCTCGTCTATACGCAAGAAGTTCGAATCGAGCTGTTTGGTGGTTATCTGGTCGATAAGCGAGCGCACGGTAAAGCCGAGCTCACGAGCACGAGATACGCTCTGACTCTCGATACAGCAGGCAGGCGTTATGGTGGTGGAAGTAGCCGCACTTGTGCCGCCTCCGCCAACAACGATATCGTTGCCCTCGTTGTAGTTGATACACGACGAGAGGGCAAGCATTGCAACTGCCACAATGGCAAATCTGTTCAATATCTCTCTCATAATCTTCATCCTCCTTATTTACTCTTTCATACAACGGACAGCTCGTGCCATAGCACTACCACCACCGCCGGAGTTGTGGTCCTGTCTTGTCTGTGTGCGACTATAATAGTAGTAGCGGGTATTGTAGGTACTACGAGGCATACAAGTTGCAATATAACCTATTGAACCTACGCTTTGCAAACCTCCGCTATAACCGTTTCTTCGTCCTACAAATGGATACCAGGTTCTTTCAAAACCATTCTTGGTGAGAACAATTCCGCTATTGTGGAAATTACCCTCATTATTATTAAGTGTTACAGTTGAGTTGTCGCTGGAATTTACATAACTATAATTTAGATTGTTGTTGTACCACCACACTTGATGATACATTACCATATAGCCCGGAGGGCAAGGGTCGTGCACAGTCTTTGTATAACCCTGACCTACTGCGGTACCTGTATTAACATATCCCCACGCATTCTGGTTTTGTGAATTCGATAAGAAATCGGCTGTAAACCAGTAGCTGCCATCACCTTGTTCGACATTGTTAGAACTATTACGGAAGGTTAGTGGAGTAGCAGGGGCTTCGCTTACTCGCACCTGCCCTGCGGTGTCGAAATTGGTGCGTACAGACCAACCGCCGTTGTATGCCTTTCTCCAATAGGTCGAACAGTTGGTATTGTCCTGATTGCCGGCATTAACTGTGCGAGGACCAAAGAATGGGTCCTTCTTACCCCATTGGTAGTAGAAACCGTATGTTGCCAAGAGCTGATTGTTGTCATCAAAAGTGATGCTGTTTCCGCTGATTGTCGGAGCGTATGTAGCACCAAGGAATCTATCCATCAACGAGTAGTCGCCGCTCTGCTTATCCTCGGGCTTGTCGGTAAACCATATATGCCACGACCAAATAATATTGCCTACCACATCGTATGCCGCCAAACCGACATTTCCCTTGTGGAACTCACCCACATAGAAGGTTACATAGCCATTCTCGTCGAGCTTGCCACCATTCATCAAAATCATAGGTATCTCGCTCTCGTTAGGGGTGGTGGAGTCGTTGGTCCAACCATTGCTGAAATCACCCTGATACCACAAGAAGTCGATCTTTGCAGGGGTAAAATTCTCGGACATACCGTCGGCGATATCTTGTACTTGTCCTGAGTTGGTGGTCAAGAGCTGTACTACACCATTGCCTCGCACATTCGCCTTGAACTTGTAGTAGCCCGGGCGATGAACCATATAGCAGTTTGCGGTCTGCGCAGCACTCAGGTTGGTAATAGACTCCGTCGAGAAGCCCGATATGCATCGCACAGGCAGCGCTACATTGCGATATTGCGATGGCGAAGAGGTGGCATCACCACTCGAATTGTAGCGCAACTCGTATGGATTTTTTGTGTTATTGATGTCAACAACACTCGACCACAAGCGCACACGACCCTCTGCCTGAGTTGGGTAACCATTCGATCCAATCGAGCCTTGAAGAGGATACCATATTTCAGTACCACCAACCTCAATCTCTGCTCCTGCATTCTGCCAACCATTTGTAGATTGGTAGTTTGCAATACTCTCCCAAACACGCTTATCTGCCACCATATATCCCTGCGGACACGGGTCGTAGATGGTCTTTTGTACCTTGGTAAAGTCGTTCTGATAGCCCCACAACTGATTGTTGCTTGCTTTCAGCCAATCGCCATTCGAGGCGTTAATACCATAGAGCTTTGTCGGGTCCTTCACCGCATCCTCAGGGGTGTCTGCCTGCGCAGTGGTGTGAGGGAGTTGGTTGTTATTAACCACTCGGAATGGAGTAGGACGGCCCCATTGGTAGTACAAGCCCCACATATCTTTCTCCTTGCCGGTCTCGGGCTCTGCGGCAATAGCACCGAGGTTTCTATCCTGCACGATATAACCGTTAGGGTTACCGTGGATATTAACTCGGTCGGTAATCCAGAGGTGCCAGGTCCATAAAAACTCCTTATTAACGAAGCTCATACTATCCTTGGCAGCTGCGATGATGACATTACCCTCCGCTTGGAGCGACTTATCGTTGATATCGTTGGGGTTACCAAGCAGATCGAACAACACTCGCTGGTTCGAGAGTTGGTGCGACACAAGTCTTACATACTCCCTCTCCTCGCCATTAATCGTGGTTTTCGGCATATCGCTCCACAAGATGTCGATATAGCCGGGTTTGAGCGTTGTGTCGATATTGCCCACAAGCGAACTGTCGCCATTGCCCTTCACCGTAGCGTCGAAGCTGTAACCATAGTTTGCCGAGTGTATCAGATAGCAGTTCGATGTACCATATCTCGAAAGGTCGTAGTACATATCTACTGTTACATCCTGATTTACATCGTGGTCGTGTTTGACCCAATCCTCAACCGACACATCGGCATTTATGCTGCCGTGGTCCGAAAATCGCAAAACAATATCGTAGGCGTGTCCTGCCTGGAAATTTCGGGCAATAGATACTCGCTGACGAGCTGTTTCGTTGGTCGTGGTGAGGCTGATATGGAGCAGACCATCTGCCGGAGGTGCCGAGATACACTTTGCCACCATTCTACGATTTGTCAATCCCAAAGGAATATTCTCACCCGGATCGAAGTAGATGTTGTTGTTAGGGTCGCTCAACACTATATCCTGCTCGCCCTCGTACTCAATCGTAAATTTCTTGGCATCCGCACCCTTCTTCTCCTTTGGCAAGGTTATGGTACAAGATGTCGGCAATGTCTCCATAGTCATCGTTTCGAGCTTACCCCAGCTCGATCCCTCAACGCCCTCGTGCATACAGTAGATGTAGATGCGATAGACGCAGAGTGCGTGGTCGAAGGTCATTATGTCGAAACCATTGGTCTGCGAACCTGTCGAAACATTTCCGTACATTACATCCACATCGCCCGTAACAGGGAATGTGATGGTGGTCTTCTCCGCAGTCGAGTTATACTCGCCTGTTTCGTAAGGATACCACGCTGCAAACTTCACGATGTCGGTGGCGTGGTAGAAGAACTGCGCCGAACTGAGGAAGTTGATATCACGATAGTTGCTATTGTTCGGATCGGGCACATCGAGCTCCGCCTTGATTGGGTTGGGCTTGCCGTCGTTGCCACAATTCACGAATGCAGGGTAGTCGTTGGAGTAGAGCTCATCGATACGCACCATACCGATAGTGAGTTTCTCTTTCGAAGTAGGCGTGAGGATACCGCTCGTAGAGTTGGCATCTCCACGAGTGCTCTGTTTGTTTGCCGAAGCCTTGTCAATACCCGCCCATAGGCGAATTCTCATATTTTCGTTGTTCGGAGTGTCGATGCCCTCACCCGCAACACAACCCATCAGGGCCATAGCCAATGCCACAACCCACAATGTACTATATTTGAACAACATCTTCATCTCTATCTTAGTTTGCATTAGTTTTCATTCTCATCATCACCTGACGGTATCTCAGGCAAGATTGTACCCTCGATGTAATCCACATCCTTCCACTCCGCAATTACGCCTTGGAGATTTACACCCGAGTCGATGGTTGCGGTATATACTATGCGGTGTCCCGATTGGTAAGCGATAGGGTCGTACTTGTAAAGATGGAAAGTTTCGGTATGCTCAACCCAGTTGTCGGCACCATCAGAGGTAACCTTCTCGTTCACCTCATAGACAATATTGAGTGTGGTGTTGGCGGTGAGCTGCTGCGGGATGCACATAAGCTTCATATTTGCAGCGGTGTTCTCTCGTGTGTCGCCAATCTCCATACCCGGATTTGACTGAACGGTGTATTTTGTTGAGCCATTTCCCGAAAGAGTAACCTCCCACTCATTGGTTATACCCTCATTTATGGTGGCGTGGGTTGTGCATTTGAGCGAAGCGCTGCTGTAAAGATTCTCCAAGCTCAACTTTTTGAGTCTTGCGTCGAAGAGGTTGCCTCGCACAACATATATCTCGACCAACGCCATAGCGTGTTCGAGCTGCAACTGTACGATAGGTTTCATCGCTCCGTTTGCCACCGAAAATTGGTAGGAAAGGAGGTAGTCAATCATCATTTCCTCGTTGTATGAGGTTGGCTGATTTACCGTAATCAATTTACCGTTGTCGTTTATTGTCAAGCCCTCGGTGGTGTTGTAGGCGTAGCCGTAGAAGAGGTAATTGCTACCACTTACCCAATCAGTCTTACCCGTCTTTGGATACCACTTTCCGGTGTTCTCTCGACCAATCTCGACATTGTTGTAGAGTACATTACCATTTCGGGTGGCATAGACCTTAACCGTCGCACGAGCATTGTCGATATCCTCTTGCGTAACTGCGCTACGCACAAAGCTCTCGGCATTGAATGCTATTGCCGAGTTCGATTTTATATCAAGGCTCTCGCCCCACTGCTCGCAAGCGGTGAGGAGAGTTGCACAACATATCAACTGCAAAAATCTCTTCATCTTCACTTCGGTTTTTACTACAAATCTACATAGTGGTCGATCCAAGGCACCACCTTTACATTCGATACGATTGCATTTTCGGTTACGGTCAGCGTATATTCATACTTCTTGCCCGCCTCCCACTCTATTGGTGCCGAGGCTCCGAGTTTGCCAAGCATAACATCTTTCACCTCCGCAGTGGCATTTCCCTGCTTCTGAATCTCCAAGTGGAGCAGTATCTCGGTATTTAGAATCTCCTGTGGCGGAACTACCACCGCTCCGCCCGCATAGAGCGAATGCTTTGTGTTGATGTCGATAGCCAAGTTGGTCAGATTATCTCCGCCAAATGTGTTGTAGTCGGTCGATGCAACCCTCGTGCCGTCTAACTGCCAATTGGCTGTTCCTGCTATGCCAAAGGTGAAGATGCCCTTATTCTGAACACCGGTGAGGTAGATGTTTCTTACATTGGCGACAACTACATCCGATGCGTTGATGATGCTGAATTGCAAAGCGGCGCAAGCGTGGCGGAAAGATAGAGATACGGTCGAGTAGTCCTCGTTGTTGAGAAGGTTGCGAGAGGCTACGGCGTAGAGCAAATCGGCTCCGTCGGCATCTGCCGTGTGGTTTATGGTGACCGTTGCCTCCTCGTCGGAGAAGTCGGCGTTGGTGTCGTATGGCCACAAAGCACAGAAGCGATGGTCTGCCTGTGGTGCCCAATAGCGGGTATTGACATAGTTCCAATCGTACAAATCGGCGTCGAAATAGAGGCGTTCGGCATCGAACAGACGGATGATGTCGCCGCTTGTGAGTGTTGCCGTTCCGAAGAGTTTAACGCCCTCTCCGTTGCGCAAATCCTCGACACCTTCAACAATCGAACGATTTACCTGCGACACAAAACCGATCGTGTGACGAGGTGCCTCCACCGAATCCCTACAACCGACCAGCGCAAACAATAATATTGCGATAATATGAAACTTTCGCATAACTCTAACCTTGCTCATTAAAAAGCCCCCGACAGGGCGAAAAAACTAACCTCTTTGATAACTTATAGTTATCATTTCACAAAGGTAGGTATTTTTACCTAAAAAACACTATGTTTTGGCGAGAAAAAGTCGAAAAACTTACATTTTGTGTCTGTTTTGGTGTGGGCGAATTTTTGAAAATGGCGTAAAATTGTATTTTTTTGACGAAAATCGATACGAGTTATTAAAATTTTTTTATAACTTTGTATTCAGGAAGGCTTTGAGCAATTCGACATACGATATTTTTGGGTCGATTTTGGAACTCGTTTTATATCAGACGAGTTCTTGGTTTTTAACCCAAAAGAGTGTCAGTGAGCAAACAAGAAATCAATAAAATATTATGAAAATAAGAGCAGTTTTTTATGCAATTTTGTTTATGGCTCTTGCCGTATCGTGCAACGATCCTGTTGTCGATGATAATAATGGCGGCGAGATTAACCCTCCACAGCCGGAGGTGCCACAACCTCGACCAGACGAGCCTGCCTCTATCGAGTTGGATGGTCGTTATATCTTTGCCGAGAGTAGTGGAGCCGTAAAGAGCGTTGCTGTTGAGGTCAATTCCGATTGGGAGTGGATTATCACCACTTCTGACGAGTGGTTTTCGGCTGAGCGTGTCGATGATAAATTGGTGGTAACACTCTCCGAGAGTGCCGATAAACTCGAACGCAAAGGTACAATTACTGTCAAGGTTGGCGAGGGCGAAAATGTAGCCGAGGCGTCGTTGATTGTTTGGCAGATTGGTACTGATACTGAGGAGCTTATCTACGAGGTCGAGACCACCGAGCCTAACCAGCGAGTTATTGCAGCGCCTATTCTTACCTATCAGAATGGCGGCAAGATGACTGCCGATTTTGGCGATGGCAGCGAGCCCGGAACATACGAGGGTCAGCGTGTCTATAAGGACTACGCCGAGCCGGGTGTATATACTATTATTATTAGTGGTAAGGATATCCACAACCTCGAATTTGCCTATAACGATAAGCTCTGCCCCGAGTTGAAAAATATCTATTCGTGGGGTAAGATGGGCTACAAAAATGCAGCAAATATGTGTAAGGGTTGCATCAACTTGGAGTCAATTCCTGCCGATGTGGCAGGCTCATTCTCGGAGGTTGGCTCGTTTGTGGCTGCATTCCTCGGATGCGAGAAGTTGAAGGCTATCCCAGAGGGGTTGTTCCAGCACGCTGCAAAGGCGAAGAAGTTCTCCGACTGCTTCCGCTATACCACTTCGATTAGCGAAATTCCCGAGAATTTGTTTGCTAACAACCCTCTTGCCGAGGAGTTCTACTACACCTTCTACGGCACAGGTACCGACTTTGTAATCAACGACGAGGCGTTGCAGATAAATGCTGGTAACTATCTCAACAGCTACCCTGCCGAGCTCGAAAAGAGCATTGCATCGGGCAATCTTCGTTCCGTGCCCGAGGGTTTGTTCGCAAAATGCCCGAACGCTACACGCTTCGAGTATATCTTTGCTGCAACGGCTATTGAGTCTATTCCTGAGAAGATTTTTGCTGCCAACAGCGCAGCGACCATCTACGAGGGTGTTTGCTACGCTTGCACCAACTTGAAGTCTATCCCTGCCGATTTGATGAAGAATGCCTCCGCAGCCACAAATATCAAGTATATGTTTGCAGGTTGTATCTCGCTTACCGAGATTCCTGCGGCAATGTTCGAGAACTGCACCGAGGTAACCAACTTGGAGGCTCTTTTCTATATGTCGTCGGGCATTAAGAGCGTAAAGAAGGATACCTTCAAGGGCTTGTCGAAGGTTAAGACTATCGGCTCGGTATTCCAGGGTTGCACCTCACTCACCGATGTTGAGGAGGGCGTTTTCGACGGTTTGACCTCGGCGAAGTCGTTCCCATACTGCTTCGCAGATTGTACCTCGTTGCGCACTATCCCTGCCGGCTTGTTGAGGGGTTTGACTACCGCCTACGAGTTTGAGTCGATGTTTAACAATACGGCTATCGACTCCGTTCCAGAGGGTCTGTTCAACGATGTAAGAGATTACGACTTGGCAGACTACGCCTACATCTTCTCGGAGTGCGTAAATCTTAAAACCGTGCCTGCAAAACTCTTTGACCATGTTACCGAGCTCGCTTCTGACGGAATGGAGTGTATCTTCTACAAATCGGGCGTAGAGACCATTCCTGCGGGGTTGTTTGCAACCTGCACAGAGGCAGACTCCACCTCTTTCGAGGCGGTATTTATGGGTTGTCCCGAGTTGCACACCATCGAGGGCTCGATATTCCCGGAGGTGACAACCATCACCTCGATGAAGCAGATGTTCTACGGCTGTCCGAAGTTGGTGAACATTCCTGCCGATTTGTTCAAGCCATTCGGCACTGCAAAGTTGAAATTTACCAACACCTTCACGGGTTGTACATCGTTGAAGACCTTGCCTGAGGGGTTGTTCTCGACCTGCGTTAAGGCTACCCACTTCACAGGCGCTTTCACCGACTGCACCGCTTTGGAGAGCCTTCCTGCCAACCTCTTGTCGGCGTGCGCCGAGGCAAAATATGTGGAGCGTATGTTCTTGGGTTGCACCGCTTTGAAGAGCATTCCGGAGGGTCTGTTCGCATGTTGTCCGAAGATTGAGAGATTCGAGGAGACCTTCGCCGAGTGTTCGGCTCTCGAAACAATTCCGGAGAAGCTCTTCTCGGCGATTGGCACAACCAACACAAGCATCGTATTTACCGCTTGCTTTGCTGCTTGTACCTCGTTGAAGAGCATCCCTGCGGGGTTGTTCGACACGGTGCGCCGTATCAGCTTTATCGACCTCTGCTTTGCGGAGTGCACCTCGCTCACAGGCGAGAGCCCTTACACGATGATTGGCGAGGAGAAGGTGCATCTCTACGAGCGAGTACAAGGCGACGACTTCCCACGCATACCGAGCAACAAAACTGCTCACATTGGTTGTTTTGCAGGTTGCACAGGCTTGACAGACTACGCCACAATGCCAGAGGAGTGGACTGTGATGCCAGAATAGATAGACTATACAAAAACACTATACAAAAACACAATACAAAATTTAGGTTAGCTATGAAAAAGGTTGAAAAAATCTACGCAATTCCCTCGCTCGAAGTCGAGGAATTGGTAGTCGAAAGGGGATTTGCCCTGAGTAGCGATTATGGTGATTATGGTGAACCGGGTCAGGGCTCGGGTTACATCGACAGCGATTTCAAACTCTAAAAAATTGATTGGACTATGAAAAAGATGATGAAACTTTGGACCGTCGTTGCAGCAGCTGCAATGGGTCTTACTGCGTGCCAAGGCAATTTTTATGAGGCAGTAAATCCGGAAATTAAAAACAGTGTTACAGTTAAGTTTGTTGCCGAGGAGGCTCGTACTTCGGTAGATACTTCGGGCGATACTCCGCTCTTCTCGTGGAGCGAGCACGAGTCTTTCGCCGTTTTGGAGCAGACCGATGCTCTTGCCGAGGCAACCGCTGTGACCTACAACAAGGTTGATGGCAAGGCAATTATCGATGCCGAGTTTGCCGTAAACGAGGGCAAAGGCGAGTACAAGTATATCACTGTCTACCCTGCAAGTAGCTATGTTTCGACAGAGGGCGCAAGCATAAATGCAGCAACCCTCATTTTGCCTGAGGAGCAGTATATGTATAGCGAAAGCAGTTACGACCCTAACGCCGATTTGATGGTGTCGTGGCCAGTAACCACTTCGGCACAGCCTACCGAGGCACAGCAGTTGCGCTTCACTCGTTTGGCTGCGGTTGTAGAGATGTCTATCAACAACCTCACTCTCGCAGCAGGAGAGGAGGTTGAGAGCGTGGAGTTCACCGCTAATGGCAAGGACTTGGCCGGTACTATCACCGCCGACCTCGAAGACCCACACAAGTTCGAGGTAAAGGAGGGTGTTAGCACCGTATCGGTTACTAACGCACCGGCTAACAAGGTATATTTCACCGTGTTGCCTACAACTCTCAAAGCAGAAGATGAAGATGCTTACAGCGTTGTGGTTGTTACTAACAAGAGCGTATATATCAAGACGGGCGTCATCCCTGAGGGTAAGTCGCTTGCATTCGAGGCTGGTAAGGTTACCCGTTTTGGCGTAAATATGACCAATGCTCTCGTTGGTGCAAAGTGGAAGCTTGTGCGTGATGCTTCGGAGCTCAAAGGTGGCGATGTTGTAACTATCGTAGCAAAGAACTACAACTATGTTATCGGTAAGCCAAGCACGAGCGTATATCCACTCGCTTCGCAAACCGAGGTTGTTAAGGCTGGTAACTATCTCTACCACAACCCTGCGGATGATAGTGCCGACCATATGATGCAGACCTATACCCTTATGCAGCGTGATGCAAATCTCACCCTATTCGACTTCTATAATGGTGTTGATTACGAGGACGATACATCGGTAGGTTTTGCGTGGGCAACAGGCTCTAACAACACTCCTAAGCTCCAAGCATTCTGCGATGATAGTACATTGTTCGATGTAAGCATCGCTGAAGGTGTAGCAACTATTACCGCTTCAAAGATTTCGGGTTCGTACAAGTATTGGAGATACTATCACGCCAACTATGCTACATCTCGCAAGTTCGATTTGACCAGCTCGCCAATTACAAGCGACGCTAACATGATTCTTCTCTACCGCCTCGAAGGCGCAGTAGGCGAGATTCCGCTCGTGAAGGCAAATGTTACCGTTCCTGCTGCAACCAAGCCTGTTGTAATTGCTGAGGAGGGCGTACAGACCGCAACCGCTATCGAGGAGGTTGTATTCAACTATGTTGGCGACTGGAAGATTGCAGTTAGCGACAATGCCGAGTGGCTCAATGTGGCTTACGATGCAGCGGAGAACGCTCTTACCTACACCGCAGAGGCTAATGTCACTTCAAAGCGTGAGGCTGTGGTAACAATCACCGCATCTTTGGAGGGTCAGGAGTCGCTCACTTGGACATTCAATATGCTCCAAAAGGGTGTACCTGAGGAGGTTTCGATTGCAGATTTCATCACCAAGGCGGTGGATGTAAATGTAACCTATAAACTCACGGGTATCCTTACCGAAATCCCAAGTTCGAACACGGCTTCTGCTGCATTTAAGATTTCAGACCAGAGCGGTAATACAGCAACCATCAAGTACTTCTACACCGATGGTGGCGACCTTGTTAAGGGTAATGTAGACCTCAAATTGGGCGATGTAATCACCCTTACAACCGTTGTTACAAGCAGCAAGGGTCAAGGTGGTAGCAGCACATACCCATCTTACTATAAGGGATATTACCGACTCGCAGTATCGGCAGGTGTGGCGGCAGACTATACCGGTGGTTCGGTTGCAATCGAAGTTGCAACAAGCAGCAACGGTAGCGTGACTGTGCCAACTGCGGTTGAGGGTGCAATGGAGGCGTGCGACTACGCAACATTCAGCTACGACGGTGGCAATACCGCAACCGTTTCGTTCACTTCGGAAAACACAACAAGTGAGGCTCGTGAGGCTACCGCAACCTTCACTTACGGTTTGGCTTCGGCATCTGTAACCGTTCAGCAGGGCGTAAATCCAGCCAATAAGATTGGTTACGAACTTGTTACCGATGCTTCGACTCTCGCCGTTGGCGACGAGGTGATTATTGTAGCCAAGGGTGTCGAGAAAGCTGTCGCTTGCCCTAGTGGAACAAGTGATACAAACTACCCTGCAACAGCAATCTCAAAGACAGGTAATGTGATTTATGATGTAGAAGAGACTGATGCTTTGGTGTTCACATTGATGGATGATGGTGATACAAATGCCTCGACTATGGCATTGAAGTTCACATATAAGAATGGTACCACTCGTTACCTCAGCGCTACCAGCAGTACCGGATTGAGATCACGAGATAGCATCAATGATAGTGCAAGATTTACAATTAGCATAGAGAATGCTGTGGCGGCTATCGCTTCTCCTAATAAGCAAGTATACTATAATAGCAGCACAGGAACAAGTTTCTCTGCAAATACAGCGACTAATTCTAATGTAACCAAGGAGGCTAACTTTGTTAGCATCTACAGAAAGCAGGTTAAATAGTAAATCGTTATGAACTTCCTGAAAAATATCATCCGTATGGCTATGGTGGCGTTGGCTGCCATAGCCGTTACGGCTTGTGAGCCAAACAACGGCGAAGGTTCGGGCGATGACTCCAAGGTGAAGAAAAACCCTGCGTGGAGCGTATCTTACGCCGGTGCGGCAGAGGTTGGCGGTGTAAGCTACAAGCATACCGCAGCCGTAATCAGCACCGACGAGAACACCTACACCGTGGTTGTGGTGCGTGCCGAGGAGTTCCAGACCTCGAAGTTGGAGGCGCTGGGCGAGGCTCTTATCCAAGATATGCTCGCCTACCTCGAATACTACAACGCCGTGAATGGCACTTCGTTCGTGCTTGCCGATATGCTCGACAAGGGCAGTGCGATGTTTGGCTTGGAGGATCTCCTCCCAGGCAAATATATCATCATAGCTATGGGCATCACCCCAGAGGGCGAGTTGAGCAACCTCTACGCCGCATCGAAGGCGTTCGAGGTTAAGGAGGAGCAACCTTCGGAGGAGTACTCGGAGTGGCTCGGCGAGTGGGTGTTTAAGGGCGACAACGGCGTCTCGAACAATGTGACAATCTCGCAGAAAACTGCCAACCGAGAGCTCTATATGAAGGGTCTTATGGGGCTTCCGTTCAACATCGTAGGCGAGTACTCGGCAGAGCGCAACGACATCATCTTCTCGGCGCAGATTGTAGCCGAGGATTACGACTTCGGAGGTGGCAAGGTGGGCGAAGTGCACCTCCTTGGCGTGGATAGAGATGGCGTGTTCTACGGACTCGACAAGAATGGTAACTACGCTATTGCCATTGCGGGCGTTACCGATACGGGTCATCGTGCGATTGTGCGCTATGGCGTAAATCAGTCGGGCTATCCGAAGTTTGTGGCGATGATGTTTGCCGCATATATCGACGGTCAATACTACTCGTTGAAGGGCGATATTCCGGCATTCAACGGCCTTGCAGAGCTTAGCCCTGCATCCTCGGCAAAGGCGGTGCGCTACTCGGTTGGCAAGAACTTGCTTCCGATCGCAACACCTCAGCTTAGCCTCGGCAACAAGATTGAGTCGGCAGAGTTCTACTTAAACTACCGAGCGCTATATCAAAATATAAGGAGTGCGAAATGCACTCCTTATATTTTTCGTTCCGTAATCCCGTTTGGGCGACCCAATCGGAATATCCGAACTCTATTTTCGCTCCTTCATCTTGCGCAAACCGCACTTTTTGAGGTAGTCGATAAGGAGTGCGGGGCGGTCGGTCTGGATGATGCGTGTGCCCATATCGAGGAGTGGGCCATATATCTTGTCGCAGCCTTCGAGTGCGGCACGATCGTCGCTATAACCACCTCCCGAACTGCGCCACAGGGTGCTCACCATAGGAAGCGAACCTCCCTCCAAAATCTTGCGGAAGTAGATGCGGTCGTCGTCGGTAACCTTGCGATTCATACACATCTCGTAGCCGATGCACGGATAGCCTGCCAGATACTTCTCGATAGCCTTCTTTCCGTGAGGCGAGGAGGCCCCTACAATCGGCATATAGAGCATATCTCGCTCTTTGAGGTAGTCGATTGTTATGCCTCGACCGCCCTTGAACAACACCTGATCGACCATATCGTGGCGTTTTGCCAATGCGTATATCTCCTCGAAGTAGGGCCACGCATTTGTGCCGTCGATGTTTATTATCGCCATATCCTTGCAAGCCACAAACAGCGATTCAAGTGTCGGGATAAGTATGTCGGTTGAAGAGCCATTGCCCGAGCGGAGGTGGTGTGTGCAGAGATCCTTCCAGAGGTAGTCCTTTACATAACCCTTCATTCGGGTTGTGCGGTCGAGCTTGCGGTCGTGCATCACGATAAGGACACTATCTTTGGTCATCGCCACATCTATTTCGAGGATATCCACACCCATAGCCACCGCCGAGTGCATCGCCTCGATAGAGTTCTCGGGCCAATTGCGCCAATCGCCACGATGCGCCGCCACAAATACATATTTCGATTTTGGGTTGCGCAACTCGGCGAGCAGTCGCTCGGCACGGGTGCGAGGCTCACGAGCCGATGCCGATGCGAAGACCATCAGCACGCCACAGAGCAATAATAGGGCTTTTTTCATATCAAAGAGGTTTTGTGTATAGGTTTATCTATTTTGTGATTTGATGCCAAAAAAAGCAAGAGAAATAGCCTTTTTGCGTAGTTCTCTTGCTATGAGGGTATGTGGGAGGGAGCCCCCCCACATACTAATTTGAATTACTACTTCTGGATACCGCTGTGGTATTGGTCAGCATACTTCATTGGCCAAGAAGATGCGCCTACGCCTGTACAAGTTGTGTACGACATGCAAAGTACATATCCAACGCCCTCTACGGCAACATCACCACCAACAGGATAAACGGTAGTTGCAACATAGATCTTACCACTCTTGTCGAGCATAATCGCAGTCCATGTCTTAGCAGTGCTCTCAGGAGCTACCTCAATACCGGCCTCAACCAGCAAATCAACGATAGCAACCTTCACAACCTCAGTTGCAGTCTTGTTCTCGTAGTCAGGCTTCAAGATGTAGTAGAAACCAGCCTCGTCAGCAAAGTGTACATTACCCTGGTTGTCCAATGCAGGAGCGCTCGAAACGTGAGTGCCAGACTCATATCTCCAAGCCAACTCACCGGCAGTAGTTACTGCGTACAAACCACCAGGAGCATCAGTAGCATTCTTCAAGCCAAAGATATACTCGCCCTGCGCACCGATGATACCACCACCCTGGTCAGACTTTGCAGCATTATCACACAAGTGCTCAAATGTAGGAGTATTGGTCGAGCCGTCAGCCTTGATAGCGCAAACATAGGTCTTACTATCTTTGCCATAGATTGAATAGAAGAAGTGCTCTACGCCATCGATTGCGCCACAAGTAACACCGATCTCCTTACCAGCGCCCCAACCATAGTTGTTGCGTACCTGCTGATCGTAGTGTACATACTCGCCGAGAGTAGCATTCTCCAATGTAGGGTGCTGCATAGCTGCGTAGTCAACGATATAAAGACCATTGCTCATAAATGCCAACTTACCCGACTTGCTGATAGCGATATTCGAAGAGCAACCACCATTAGGACCACCTTCGCCGGCAGCGTTACCCGAAACATAAGCCTCACGAGAGAAGTCTGCCTTCTTGATCGATAGAACAGTACCTGTTGTACCACCATTACCAACATAGATGTGAGTATCGTCGTACGAAGGGCAAGTAGTACCATTCACACCGATACCAGGAGTTCCGCCGTTAGCGAAGAACTTAGGGTTGAGGAATGTGTTTGCCACGCTACCATCTGCGCCATTCAAGATGTAAAGACCTGTCTCAACATATTGAGCACCCTTTGCACCACCCATAGCATATACGGCGCTACCATCCTTCTCAATCGACAACGATGAACCGGTACCACCCGCATAACCAGGGGCAACCTTCCAAAGCAACTGACCTGTATTGCTGATCTTGAATACCTCGTTGGTCGAGTATGAGTTGATATAGACATTACCGTTGTCGTCGATTGCAGGAACGATACGAGCGTTGTATCCGCCAACCGGATATGCCCATTCGAGAGCAAATACAGGATCTACCGGAGGAGTAGGACCGTTACCTGGTTCTTTACCTTCGGGGTTACAAGCGCACAATGCGAGCGCACCTGCCATCAGAATAAATAGATTCTTTTTCATAGTTTTAAGATTTTTAAGGTTTTGTTTTTATAAAAAGGTTTTAGGTTTTTGTCGTAAGTTTAACAAACCCTCTGCCCTGCCATAGGGCAGAGGGTAAAGAGGGTTATTTATTCAAGCCGAGTTTCTGCAACAACTCCGGATGTGAGGTACAAGTGTGGTATGGGTTACCATAGTGCATTGGCCAAGACGATGTTTCGCTAATGCCTGTTGTGCCACCGTACTCGATACAGAGCAACATACCACAGTTGCCACCAGCATTAACATTAAACTGACAACCAATGTAATACTTACCATCAAGTCCCATAGTACCCGAAGTCCAAGCACGAGACCAACCATATTCGCCAACCTTTGCATAACCGAAATCGGCAGCCAAATAGCGATAGTGAGCCTTTGCAAGTTTGGTTACACTACCACTGGTATAGTTAGGCTTAACGATATAGTAGTAAGTATCATCAGAGTGAATGTGGATATTGCCCTCTTTATCCGCAACAACACCACCTACACAGTCGCAATCGGTATCAGGTTTGAAAGACCACAATAATTTATTGGTTGAGCCGAGTTGGATACCATAAACGCCACCGCCACTGGTGCCGCCACCCTTCTTATTGGTAATGATAAGTTCGTTCTGTGGTCCGACAGTTAAAGCGGCTTCGGCATTGCTGCTATTTACTCCTTTGAGAGTATATTGATAGTCATAAGCGTGAACATTAGTGCTCATATCAGGGAATGATGCATCGTATGGGTCGATTGCATTTGCGGCAACGCGCCAGTTATAAACACCGCTACTGGTCTTCTCCAAGCACATAAATGCTATGCACTTTTTGCCATCAATTTCAACTCCGACACAACCGCCATTGTCGTTCTGCATTTCCCAACTATAATCGGCCTCGTAGGTCATAGGCACATATGGGCCATAAACACTACTATTATGTTGAGGGTTATCGAACAGCGATTGATGCGCTCCGTGTGCACCGTAATACTTATTGAATGCAGTTACTACTCCACCATAGAGAGCAACACCCGATTTTGTACCTCCCGTAGGACCATTAAGATTACTTACACTTTGTGAAAGATACGAAACTCTCTTACCTGTTTCCTTGTTGATGGCAAGAATAGTACCGGTTGTACCTCCATTACCCAAGTAAACATTGGTATCGCCAACAGCAGTAGCGGTCTCGCTTGTACCTGCGCTTGGTGTACCAACTGCAGTAGCAGTTCCGTATGCGAAGAAATCTGTAAATGTCCACTTTGTAGAGCCATCGTTAGCGTTAATCGCCTTAAAGGTGTTGGTTCCGTGGTTAATATAAATAACATTGCCCGATGGGTCAATAGTAGCACTTGAATTTACAGTGGTTGAAGATGTCAACTCTACCTTCCAAACAAGTTTACCGGTTTTATCAATCTTGTAGAGGTGCTTATCGCCATTAACGGTAGTATATACATTACCATCCTTATCAACGGCAGGGACTGCTCCTGTGAAACGAGGAATAACGCCTGTACCACCATAAGCCCAAACAAGAGCGGGAACATAAACACACTGTGCTGCATCAATAGCAAAGTTATAACGCTTGCCTGCAACCAAATCAGCCTTCGCCTTTATAGTATAACCATACCATACATCGTCAGCCTTAACATATACACGAATCTCGTCATCGGTAGCAACATTAGGATTCAATGCCAAATAACCTTTGAGTTCCGACGAGAGAGCAGGAGTATCGGTATAGACGAGGTCCACATACTGATAACCTGCTGTATGAGTGAGTGCTGCCGAAGTGTTTGCCAAATCGAGCGTAAATGCACCACTGATAGCCTTATCGTTAGTTGCAACCTTCACGCTCTGAATCTTCTTGCCGGCAATCATTGAGCCGTCGATATTCTTGAACGATACAGCAAGCAATGCCACCTTCGAGGTGAAGTTGAGCTTGCCATTTTCGTAGGTCGCAACAGCTACATCGCCACTGCTAATCTCGGTAGAGGTCGATGCTACGCTCTGCTCACGAGCAATGGTTACGCCCGAAGCCGAATATGGGTAGATAGCCGACTTAACCTCGGCACCCTCTGCCAAATTACCCTCGAAGCAGCCCACAGCCTTGCCGGCATAGGCATCTTGAAGAGTGAATGGCACGATGCTGTCGTCAGCGAGTACGACACCAATCTTGTCGCCCTTAGACCAGAGTACCTTGAAGCCATCCTCGGCAATATGAGTACGAACGCTCGCCAACTCGGCCTCGATGACGGTCTTGTCGCCGGTCAACTGCTTAACATCCTCAGTTCCATCAGTGGTACAGCCCCACGCAAGAGCCACCACTGCCAAACTTAAAATAAACTTTTTCATATCTTCAAAAAGTGTTTTAAGGTTTCACATTAAATCAAGTCGCCGCCGTCTTCGAATTCACGACCTTCCTCCGGCGTCGAAAGTGCGAAACCATACTCTACAACCACCTGAGTCTCCTCTACTTGTGGTGCGGTGTAGAGCTCTGTAAAAATCTTCTTCATACCAATTCTTGTTTATATGGTAGTTTGTATAAATTAGCGCAAACCCTTCTCTTTGAGATATGCATCGACAAGCTCGCAGTAGTCGGTTTGGATAAAGTCGATTTCGCAGTCCAAGAAGCGATCCAACATTGTGTAGTCGCCCGCTTTGAGCTTAGCATCGTGGTTTAAGATATTCGAGTAGCCGAGCTTATCTGCCTCGTGCAACTGACGAGCAATCTCAGGGTCGTACTGCTTCGCATCGGACATATCGTACTTGTAGTAGCCGAACTGGAATAATACTGCTGACCAATAGTTAGCATACTTACCCAGGTCGCCAATCGAGCCCAAATATGGGTGAAGTGCGATATTAGGGTTGAACTTAAAACACTTGTCGAGGTAGCTTCCGCCATAGATCATAACCTGATCCTGCATACCTGCTGCCTCAATATCCTCGACAAGCTTGCGCTCCGAAACGATATCCTTGCAGTCCAAGTTGATGTAGATGCGGTCCTTGCAGCACTCCAAAGCCTCTGCCAAAGTAGGAACGCCACCCTCGTAGTACTTGCTACCACGGCGCATCTTCAACTTCTTCAACTCAGCCAAGGTCTTGTCGGCAACATTGCCCGTACCATTGGTTGTTGCGTCGATAGTAGCGTTGTGCATAAGCACATGCACACCATCCTTGGTTGCACGCACATCCAACTCTACCATATCGGCACCTACGGCGATAGCCTCCTCAATAGCCAACAACGAGTTGTCCGGAAGGTACTTCTCGTTAACGCCCGAATAGGTGTTTGCTCGGTGAGCTACGATAAATACACGGGTTGGATGCTCCTCGTTGCGGTGAATTGCTCTAACGGCTCTATCAAACTCATCGAGCAGATGATTGACTCTTCTATACTCCTTCGTCTTGCTCGTATCACCTCCGGTATTTGGGGTACAGGAGATGGCGAAAAGCATCGCTGCGCAAGGAATGATATATTTCAAAAGTTTCATTGTCGAAATAGATAAAGAGGGTGGGAGGGTAGAGTGCCTCCCCACCCTGTGTTAAAACTGATTACTGGATATTTACGTGCTTGCGGTTCTTACCCATCTGTGGCCAAGACGATGTACCAGGGCCCTTAGTTCCCTCGTATGTGAGCGAGAACAAGAGGCTGTTGGTACGATACTGCTTATCGTCGTTAGCGATGTGGATGTAGATAGTACCGTCGTCAGCGATAACAGGCGACGAATAAACCTTAGCTGTTGCGTAGTTCACGCAGATTGCATCCTCCTTGTAACGAGCATCCTTCTGGATGATATCGAATACCTTCTGCTTGAATACAACCTCCAAGTTCTCCGAACCCTCGTTGTACTTAACGATGTAGAGGCTACCCTCCTCAGTACCGAAGATGATGTTGCCTGCTGCATCAACAGCTGCTGCACCCGAAACCTTCTCCTGAACACGCAAGCGAGCCAATACCTTGTTCTGCTCGAAGCTGATGATAGCTACACCACCATTGTCGTTACCTGTCGAGTAGTTCAACGATACTACATACTTGTCGTCGCCATACTTAACAACGCCACCGGCATCGTTTGATACACCCTCAGGAATCTCTACGCATGCAACCTCGCACAAGTCGGTTGACTCTGCCGGAGCATAAGCGATAACAGATGCAGCAGGGACTCCATCCTCGCCAGAACGGAATGCGATACCGCAGGTCTTACCCTTAACCTCGTCAACCATCATAGCGCCAGCCATTGTGCCACCGTTCTTTGCGTATGGGCGAACATCCGAACGACCGAACTTCTCCTCATCCGGAGATGCCTTAGCTGCATCGAGGTCGCTCTTTGGAATGTAGCTGAAACCGTACTGACCGTTGCTGAAGAACATAGCGTTTGCAGCCTTGCTAACTACCAATGCACGGCAACCACCGGCAGGACCGCTAGAAAGAGACTCATTTGCAGCGTAGAAGTTACGATAACCCTGCTCCTTGTGGATAGACATAACGGTACCTGTTGTACCCACATTACCAATGTAGATAAACTCATCGCCAATTGCCGGGATGATTGTTCCTGCGATGTTTGGAGCTGGTGTGCTACCTGCATTTGCATAGAAGTTGTCGAACTTCCAGAGCTGAGTACCATCCTTCGAGTACTTGAAGACTGCGGTAGAGGTTGCATCACCACCTGTTGCTACATAGATTGAGCCATCGGTGTCGATACTTGGAGTAGCTGCAACGCTGCGTGTAGAACTTGCTGGCAAAAGCTCAGCCTCCCAAACCTTGTTACCCGACTTGTCGTACTTGCGGAGGAAACGACCCGAACCCGAGTAGATGTTACCATCGTCGTCGATTGCAGGAGTTACCAAAGCTGCATAACCATCAACAGGCTGAATCCAGTTCAAAGTGATGTCACCGGTTGCAGGAATCTCACCCGGATTAACGGTTACATTCTTACGACGCTCCATCTTCTGACCGGCAGCATCGGTAACAACGAGTACGATAGGGTAGGTACCCTTAGACTCGAAGGTGTACTTTACTTCATTACCTGTCAAGGTTGCGAGACGGTCACCGATAGTCCACTTGCAGGTGTAAGGAGCCTTACCACCCTCAGTTGTGTTTGTGAAGACAACCTCGTCGCCTACCATACAAACGCTCTTCGAGATCGAGAAATTTGCATAGAGCTCACCATAGGACTCCTCAGGAGTACAGCTGCAAAAGAGAGCTGCAACAGCACAAAGTGCAAAAAATAGCTTTTTCATAGTGTTTTAGATTTTATTGGTTAAATTTTTGGTTTGTGTAAACTTCTTTTTATGCTCCTGCATAGCCAGGATTCTGCGGATAGTTGTCAAAGCCTGCCAACTCACGCTGTGCGAGTGGAATAGGCCACAACAAGAGGTAGTCGTATCCCTCGCCCGGCCACTGCTTGTAGAGATCCATGCGATGACGACGCTTAATCTCGAACCAACGACGACCCTCAGCGTAGAACTCACGGTGAAGCTCATCCATAAGGAGATCCTCCAATGCCGAAAGTGAGATGGTGTCGGCAATCTCCACCTTCGAGTAGCGCTTCGACATAAAGGTTTCCAAGGTTGCGATAGCATCTGCCTTGCTGCTCTCGCCCTTATTGATAAGAGCCTCAGCCTTAACCAAATATGCATCTGCCAAACGGAATACCATCAAAGGCGATGACGATGGGTTGTCGTTCTTGATGAATTGACCCAAAGCGTCGTTACCATTAGGGAACTTGATGATTCGCTTCCAATCCGACGAGGTGAAGCATACTACCTGACGGATATCGCCCTCACGAGTAGCATCGCCACCTGTGTTAGCGAAGAGACCCTCACGATATGCCTCAGGTGCAGAGCAAGTCCATGAACCGTCGGTATCGTTGGTGTAGTCGAACAAGCGCAAGAAGCTTGCGGTGCGGGTGTTTGCCCACGAGAGAATCATCTCCTCGCAAGTAGTGCCCGAAATGAACATCGAAGCGTACTTCTCGGAGGTTGCGCTCAATACGAGCGACTTGTTTCCGATAATCTCATCTGCACAAGCGATAGCCTCGTCGTTCTCGCCATTCCAAAGGTGAACATACGCCTGCAAGCACTTCACAGCCTCCTTCGAGATGTAGTACTTGTCCGAAAGTGCAGGCACATACTTCAACGCATTGTTGATATCCTCCTTGATCATTGTCCAAACGGCAGCCTGATTCGAGATAGGAATAACATCGTTGGTAGTAGTGCGCACGATAGGCACATTGCCATAGCGAATTACGAGATTGTAGTAGATGTAGGCACGGCAGAAATAGGCAACGCCCAAAGCCTCGGTCTTGCTTGCTCCGTTTGGAGCTGCATTTGCTGCATCCAACAGACCATTAACGTGCTTCAACACGGTAAATGCCTTGTTCCAACGGCTCGATGGACGCGAAGCCGAAGGGTCCATAGTCTCGGCGTGTGGGTCGAATGCCTTACCACCAGGACCCTCGATGAGGTCCTCGCCCATATAAGAACCATCCCACCAATAGGACTGTGTAAAGCCCTCCATCTGGAAGAGTGTTCCATTGATCAACTTGCCCAACTCATTGCTGGTGAGCTTGTCAACCGGAATAGCGTTCTTCGGAGCAACATTGTCAAGAGCCTTCATACAGCTCGTTGCCATCATCGAAGCCGCTACAACTGATAAAATAAATATAATCTTCTTCATAGTAATAGCTCCTTTCGTGATTAGAATTTGAGGTTTGCACCGAGCATAAATGTTCGCATTGTTGGCGAGTAACCGAAGTCGGTACCATAGTCACCACCTGCCGGCGAAGATGCCATAGAGGTCTCAGGGTCGTAACCGCTGTACTTGGTGAATGTAAATGCGTTATCAACAGTGAAGAATACCTTCACACCACCCATCTTAGCCTTCTGCATCCACTTCTGTGGAAGGTTGTAGGCGAGAGTGATAGTCTTAATCTTGAAGTACGAAGCACTCTCCAAGTAACGAGACGAAGTCAAGATGTTGTAGTCTGGCGACCATCCCTTATGAACATTGGCGAGCAATGGACGAGGCATTGTGTTCGAGGTGCCCGGACCACGCCAATACTCGGTAGCAGCCTTCTTACTTACATTGAAGTAGGTGGTAACACCTTCGATGCCCTGCTCAGGAATATCAACCGAACCCGACGAAAGACCGAGGTGCTCGGTACCCTCCATACCCGAACCACGCCAAGCTGCGAAGATCTGACCTCCGATAGAGTACTGACAGAAGATGTTCAACTCGATGCCCTTCCAGCTCATATTCGAAGTAATACCTCCGAATACATCAGGAGTAGCCTTGCCACAAACAACACGGTCGTGCTCGTAGTCGATATCACCGTCACCATTCTTATCGTAGTACTTGATATCACCTGCACGAACACCCTTCTTGTAGAGCTTATCAGGCACCTCGTCGTCGGTCTGATAGATACCCTCCATACGGAGCATATACCAAGCCGAGATAGGCTGGTTGATGATCAAAGCGTGCTTCTGCGAACCCGAGAGAGTGTGCGCACCATTCAACATAATGTAGTCGGTATCCTCCAAAAGGCTGAGCAGCTTATTCTTGCCCCACGAGATGTTGCCCGACAAATCCCACTTGAAGGCACGGTCGATTACACGACCACCAATCTGCAACTCGACACCGACATTCGACATCGAACCGATGTTAGAGGTGAGCGAAGTCTGTCCCGAAGTAGCTACAACAGGTTTTGCGTACAACAAGTCGTCGGTGCGAGAGTAGAAGGCGTCGAAATTACCCCACAAGCGACCATCGAACAACTCGTAGTCAATACCTATATTATATTTAGTAGACTTCTCCCATTTGAGGTCCTGTGCAGGAGTACCGATAACCATACCCGAAGCACCATTGTACGACGAACCTGCCGAAACGAGCGACATTGCTGCCCAGTTGCCGATACCGGCCATCGAACCTGTCTGACCTGCCGAAAGACGGAGCTTCAACTCGTTGAGAGCACTATCCTTAGGCATAAACTCCTCGTTAGAGATGATCCACGCTACCGAACCGGCAGGGAAGAATCCGTAACGATTGTTCTTAGGGAATCGAGATGAACCGTCGGCACGGAACGAGAAGTTCAAGATGTAACGGTTGTCCCAGTTCAATGCTCCACGGAAGAAATAAGACTCCAAAGCGTACTCATTCCACGAGAAGGTGTTTGCATAGATGTTGGTACCCGAATTTACCAAGTCGAAACCAGACGAAGGGTAGGCACCATTTGCGTAGTTGTCGCTTCGCACACCGAAGGTCTCGTACTGGTAGTGCTCGAACGAGTGTCCTACCAATGCCGAATAGAGCAGACGACCATCAACAGCATCGTTGTTGTACGAAATCACATTGTCGATAACATAGCGGAACGAGTTGTTCTTATTTACGGTCAATGCGCTCCAACCATCCTTGTAACCACGGTCGGTGTTGTTCTCGGTAAGCTTCTTGTTTACACGGTCATAGATGCTGTAACCGCTAATCGAAGGGGTCCATTTGAGACCCTTGATAGGTGTTACATCGAAGCTTACAGTACCCTGCAATTGGTACTTGTCGGTGTGATAGTCCTCCTCCAAGATTACATTCAGAGGGTTGTGGCGAGTGATACCGTGCTCACTCATTACACGATACGAACCATCAGCATTGTAAGGACCGAACCAAGGTGGCTCCTCTCGGGCTGCTCGTAAGCACTTCAATGAATTATCGGTCTCCTCGACTTGTTGGTAACGAGCGTATGCACCCGATACATTAGCATTGAACTTCAACCACTTAGCAATCTTGTGCTCCAACTTTATACGACCGGTATATTTGTTGAAACCGGTGGTAATCATATAACCCTGCTGCTGCTCAACACCTGCCGAAGCAAAGTAGGTGGTCTTGTCGTTACCACCCGACATACTTGCCGAGAGTGAGCCACGCAATGCAAGTCGGCGAGAGATAGCCTTCATCCAGTCGAAGTCGGTGTTGTTGTCCGGAATAAAGAGCTCAACATTCTCACCCATCTGAGCATTGTAGTTGTCGACCGCAGTCTGCATAACACGGATATACTCCTGGCGATTTGCAATCTCGATATCGTTCGATACCTGTGCAACACCATAGAAACCGTCGATGTTGATACTGCTCTTGCCACTCTTACCGCTCTTGGTGGTGATGATGATAACACCCGAGTTTGCACGAGAACCGTAGATTGCGGTAGCCGAAGCATCCTTCAACACCTCCATACTCTCGATATCGTTGGCATTGATGTTTGGATAAGACTCAGCAGGAATACCATCGACCACATAGAGAGGCGATGATGAACCCGAGATAGAGCTGACACCACGCACGATAACATTTGGTGCAGAACCCGGAATACCCGAAGGTGAGGAGATGCTCACACCGGTAACACGACCTTGCAATGACTTTACAGGGTCAACCTCGGCGCCCTTCTGAACATCGTCCATCTTGATGCTGGCGATAGATGAGCTGACGAGTTTCTTGGACTGAACGCCATAACCCACGACTACTACGGCGTCGATATCCTCTGCCGCTGCCACGAGTTTCACATCAATCTTCTGTCGGTTAGCTACCGCCAAATCGACAGTCTTGTAGCCAAGGAACGAATAGGACAATACTCCATTCGATGGCACCTTAATCGAGTAGTTACCATCGATGTCGGTTGTTGTGCCCACCATTGAGTTGCTTTTCAGCACAACGGCGGCTCCAATCACAGGCAAGCCCGAATCATCGATAACCTTACCCGATACATAGATTTCGCTGTTTGCGCTCTGTGCGACAGCCTGGACTGCAGTAGTCGTCTCGACCACCAACCCCGTAGCTATCAGCAAACAGAGAAACAGCATCTTTACGAGTGTAGTTTTTCTCATAACGCTTTTGATTAGAAGTTTGTGTTTAATTGGTTTAATTTCTTTGGTTCGTTTATGTTTTTGCTAAGAATTGCCACTTTTGATCTTCGGCAAAACCCTATTGGGTCGTACGCACACTCGCATATGCGTGCGCAAAAAAGAAAAGGCACCACCTGTCCGACAAAGACAAATAGCGCCAAAAATCCGACCTCGAAATAATTTCCGAAGTTGATGAATTATGTAAGTTGTTGATTATTAGGTGTTTATACCCCCCCCGTGGATTTCGGTCAAGGTTGCAGGCAACTCATTATGCAAACCAACCCCGCAAGATATCTCATCGGGATAGATAGCTTTGAGCACAGAACTCAAAAGAGTATTTTGCTTAGTAAGCATTTGGTTTGCACATTTGTTATAGCAAAATTAAAGAAATTTTTTCGAAATACAAAACATTTGCCTCTGTTTTTTGCAACCACCTTTTTAATTTGCCAACTCTCTCGTGGGCACAAGGTGTTTGTTGATATCGTTGACTCCAATCCATAATTTTCTACCTTTTTTTGTTTCTGAGTGCAAATCAAGTAAAGACATCTGCCAAAAAGTGGCGTTAAAGAAAAACTGCGAAAAAATTCCGATTTTTTCACAAAAAAATGCTCACGCCAGATTTTGGCGTAAGCATACTCTACATTTGCAAACGAATTCGGAAGTTAAACCTAAAACATAAAGCGTATGAAAATGAGAGAGAAGACCAAGTCTGTAGAAGATCCCTTTGTGACGATTTTAGAGTTTCGCACCAAAGATGAGAGCGTTTGCATTGACGAAGCGATGCTTGCCGTCTTTCCGCTCGCTGCGTGGAACGAAGTGAGCAACCGTTCAACTTTTGAGAGCAAAGGTCTGTGTCATCTGCTGCTCGTCACCCATTTTGAGAATGCTGACGCTGTTTATCACAAAATGGCCCACGAGTTCGATGTTTTTGATGAGCATTGTGTGCAATTAACAATTTTCTCTGCCGTAAAACCGATCGTGCGTCAACGAACTTTGCAAAAAATTCTGCCTGACATAAAGTTCACATTCGACATTGTTGAGCAAGATCTGTTCAGCAATCTGATGTAGAGAGTTGCTTCGATATTAGTTTGACAAAACCGCCCCGACTTTGCAGGTCGGGGTGGGGGCTTTTATTACTGTTTGTCAAGTCCTTCAAGGAGATTTGTAACATCCTTAATAATATATTCAATTAAATCTTTTGTTTCTACATCAGTCTTTAATATGCGTAATTGGTAAATCATATTTTCTCCATAATGCCTATATTGTCTATTAGTTGAATGTTCTGGATATAAAATATTATTTTCCTTTATGAAAATATCTCCCGATAGTATTTCTGAGGGGTTATTGTATGCCTCTTCATCTACATCCCCTGGCTTGATTTTTCTCATCCAATTATCCACGAATTCGTGATTGCATATAGAGTTTTGGCCAATAATGCCATGGCTGTAACTACTTCCTTGTACTTGAATAATGTAAAAATAATTTTTGTCCCTCTCTACTATTTTCACTTCAATAAAAGGCTCGGCGTGCATATAACCATATCCTACTCCAATAAGACACTTATGCTCTCGCTCGCCAGATGTAAAATATTCATCATATGATTGGAATTTACCTTTATGCCCTCTAGGTTTACTTCCCGTATACAATATTTTGTCATCCTGCGGTCGAATATACTGAACATTTTCAAATTTGGTGCGCAATTTATCAGTGAGTTGCTTACAGAGTTTTGCATATTTTTGTTTGAGATACATTGCATGTAATCGCAAAGTTGTGGCATCCGAAAAATGGTAGTTCTTTGTATTATTTCCATTTTCAAAGTTTTCTGTCCAACTAAGTAACTGCCCACTCCAAGTCAAGTTGTCATCATTCCAAGCGTCATTTAAATAAAGTAGATGACGAACATAATTGTAATAATCATCCATAATATCTTGAAAATGGTCTAATTCCAGTGTTTTGATTATTTCAATATAATCAGCATATGAGAATATTTTCCAATCATTCACCTTGTCGCTATCGGGGAATGTCTGCACCAAAGACAAAAGTATTTTCTTTGGAGTAATTTTGTAATCGTCTAACTCTTTATTCCACTCCTTTTTCCAACGTGATTTGTCATTTGCCTGTCCAAAGGCTCGATGTTTTTCCTTTATTTGTTTTTTTAGAATAGACTCATTATGTTTTTCTATTTTGTCCGAATATTGTTCTAGTTGTTCTTTGTAAGGAATGCTTTTTACCTTGTTTTCGAGTACAAAAAGAATTAATCCATCGGTCTTGTAATCTCCGATTTCAGAATCATTTTCTGACTCTGATATAGACTTATCAACTTTATTATCACTACCTTCTTCCTTCTTTGCTGAATCTAACACTTCTACAATACTCAAATCGAAATTTTTATACTCTCTTCTTACTTCGAGCTTTTTATCTTCCCAGTTCTTCTCCCAATCAAAATCAGTTTCTCCGATAAGACTATTTATTATCTTCTTAAAGCATTCTTTATTTACTTGCCATATCCAATACATAAAATTGGAGTGAAACAACTCATTCGATGATAACGAAAGGTTAAACATTGGTGATGTTTTCAGATAGTCTATCGCCGTTGTATAGGCATCATTTGTCTTTTCGCACATATCCTCTTCTTTTTTAGGTTAATAATTCTTCTTCAAAGTTAATATTTTTTCTCGGTTTTATTATCGAATTTGTCGGCAAAAAGAGTTAATATAGTTATAGATTTTGGAGAATAATATGTTAAAACATTGCCTATTTCATCTATTTCAAGTTTGCAATAATCTTTGAATTTGGCGGAGACATTCTCGCTCGACAGACAATCTGCATAGAACTGTTTTAGCTCCTCTAATCGAGCAATATCGCTCTCACGCAATGGGTAGAGGTTATCTACATAGCTCGAGATAATTCGCCCACTCTCATCGAATAGACGCATCAACCCTTTGTCTTCAACAGACGCGGTGTCGATATCTCTATTCTCGGCTCTCATTGCATCAACGACACTATACGATAACTCTGCACTCATACGATTACTCTCTGTTTCCGACCGCAAAGCAAACCTCCACTTGTGCCAAAAGGTTGCCGATGTATAAAAATTTTGTTATTTTTGTGGAAAATAGTGGTTGCGCCTGATTTTGGCAGATGTGTGACCGAGATTTGTCGGCGAAAACGAAAATGACAAAAATATACTTATGGCAGGAAATTTATTTAAGAGGTATGTATGGTTGCTCGATTTGATTCAGAGAACCGGAGGTATTGACTACGAAGGTATCAATCGCAATTGGTGGGAGAATTATCGACTCAATGAGCATAAAGAGCCACTCCCAAAACGCACCCTCCAAAATCATATTAAGGCTATCAACGAGATGTTTGGTATCGAGATAGAGTGCGACCGCAAGCGCTACTACAAGTATGTTATCAAAAACCCCGAC
>JAFVVS010000063.1 GCA_017502025.1 Alistipes sp.
CGTTATCTTTGTAAAAGATAAATGAGAATTAGTGAGTAGTGAGTAACGAGTAGTGAGTAGTTGAGAAATGCAAAATGCAGAACCGACGACAAACCGAGAGCAGAGGGCAAGCTTGCTTGCGCTATGCCGAGGTGCGAAGGAGGAAAAGCCTACGAAGTAGGGTTAATGCAAAATTAAATAATTCTCAATCCTCAATCCTCAATTCTCAATTCTCAATAAAGAGCCAATGGCTAAAAGCAATATAAAAACTATGGCAGGAAAGAAAAAGAGGGTGGCGCTTGCGCTGTCGAGTGGTGGCCCACGAGGATTTGCCTATATTGGCGCATTGGAGGTGCTTGCAGAGCGTGGCTACGAGGTTACGGCAGTTGCCGGCACTTCGATTGGTGCGTTGGTGGGCGGTGTATATGCCGCAGGGCGCTTGACGGAGTTTAAGGAGTGGCTCCTTTCGCTCGATACCCGCAAGGTCTTTTCGCTGGTCGATTGGTCGCTCTCGATGAGCCACCTCGTTAAGGGTGAGAAGATTATCGAGGCGATAAAAGAGGTTGTTCCCGATGTTCAAATCGAGGATATGGCGTTGCCATTTTCCGCCATCGCAACCGACCTATATACGGGCGAGGAGGTGGTCTTCGACAAGGGTGATTTGTTCTCCGCAATTCGTGCCTCGATGTCTATTCCTTCGCTCTTCAAACCGGTGCAGTACGGTAATACTGTGCTGATTGACGGTCACTCATCTAATTGCTTGCCACTCAATAGGGTACAGCGCACAAAGGGTGATATTCTTGTAGGCTTCGATGTCAATTATTTCGATGTCGAGGCTATCCGTTCGACTGTTGCCGAGGCGCATAAAATAGCGACCGACTACCAGGCGTTGCAAGAGTCAAAAGATGCCGAAGTGAAGGCGTTATCCACGACCATTAAGGGCGACGAAAATACCTCTTTTTGGCGCAAGTTGGTGGCACTTGGAGCTGTACGCTACGAGGCTATGCGTGAGGTGCGAGCCTTCCGTGAGGAGAATGTCGATACTCTGCCCGACCTCGATTGGGATAGCAACTTCTACGATATTATCGACCGCACATTCTCGGTTATGAATCAGCACAATTCACGCCTTATGACGGAGTTGTGCAAACCCGATATCTTGGTGCAGATGCCGTTCGATGCCTATGGCGATATCTCGGACTACGCTTTGGCGAAGGAGATAGTAGAAAAAGGGCGAGAGCTGATGTCGAAGGCTCTCGATGAGTATGAATCGAAGAGGCGAAAGATTTGGGGTATATTCTAAAAAGTAATGCCGTATAATATGAAACGGGTAGTTCTACTTGTAATTTCAATTCTGTTTGCTGCGTCAGCCGTAGCAGGGGAGGAGATTACGGTAAAAATCGATAAAAGAGAGCGATGGCAGACTATCGAGGGGTGGGGTAGCTCGCTCTGCTGGTGGGCACATATGTGTGGTCGCTGGGATGAGGCGAAGGTGGATAAACTGCTCGACCTAATCACCTCGAAGGATGGTCTGAATATGAATATATTCCGCTATAATATTGGCGGAGGTGATGATCCGTCGCATATCGGTGGTCATATGGTCGAGGGTAAG
>JAFVVS010000064.1 GCA_017502025.1 Alistipes sp.
TGAGAGTTATCCGTTTGCGCCAAAATAAAAAGGTTATTAAAGGATATTAACGGCAATTAAGGGTTATTAGGGAGTGGCGCAAATTCTTTAACAACCCTTAATTACCTTTAACAACCCTTAATTATTCTGCGCCCTTTTGCAATTTGCGAAATAAGTTGCTATATTTGTAATCAGAATTGCGGAATACGCAATTATTGTAGATGGCATTTAGGCTATTGTTTTGTTGATAAAACGACCAATTTTATTTAGCGAACAGACAATAGGCACAATAAATGCCCTCGCCGTTTTGGCGTGGGTTGTGCTTTTGTTCGCACGGGTACTTGGTCGTCCCTTTCAACTTGAAGCATATATCCACGCTTCTTCTTTTTTTTAGTTAAGCGGTTGCTATCTGACGGCAACAAGAATTTATGTTTAACTAAAAAGTATCAAATTATGAACACAAAATCGCTATTTATTTTGATCACCATTGTATTAACGGTGATAGTGACAATCTTTTTAGCTATTGATTCTATGAATTCTTGGGCGTATCTATTCGGTGGCAAGATAAATAATATGGTATGGATAACACCTTGTATTGGTCTTGTACTATGTATGTTTTTCTACATGATGCCAAATAAAAATGAGAATAACAAATAAAAAATCGTTATGAAAAAGGGAAATTTAGTTACACTTATTGCATTAATCGTATCTATTGTAGCTATTGTTTTTGCTGTTAGAGTTACAAACGAGAGAAACTCTGCTATTATACAGTATGAGGAAATGAAAGAATTGTATAATTCGACAAACGAGGAATTATTAAAATATAAAATGAATCCTGATAGACTTAAACAATTGGCATACGACGCATTAAAAAAAGAAGATGATGACGCAATTAAAGAGGCAATAAAATTATTAGAAAAATATCACCTTGAAACACCTCAATGTGCAGAGGCTAGAGGGTATTTGAAAACACTGAAAAATAAGAGAGAACAAAAGCGTATTGCAGAAGAAAAAGCAAAAGAGGCTGCACGACTTGCCGAGGAGAGAAAATTTAAATTTAATATCTGTGGCATTTATTTGGGTATGAGCGAGCAAGAATACAACTCGCTAATAAGTAAATATAAATCATCTGGAAAATTGCACCTATATACAGAGACTTTGTATTGTATGTTTTGGTTTAGAACAGCCGAAGAAGTGGAAGTAAAGTCTTATGGAGCAAGGTCTGCTAGAAAAGATACTTTTAAAATGAACGCTGACTATGATGTTATATTGAAAGATAAACCGGTGTTTACGAATGGAAAATTGTCAAAAATGACATTCCTAATTTCCCCATCTTTCGAAGATGCAGCAATTGTAAGTTATAAAAAGAATATTGATTTAATATCAGAATATCTTGATTTGACATTTGATTCAAATGCGATATGTAAAAACGATTGGCTATATTGGAGTAAAAATAATCAGATTGTAAGTTTATACAATGAAACTCAAATGGATTATTGGGATGGATTAACTTATTATCGCCTCATAATGTCAAGGTAAGAAAATTTCCATACAATCATAGGTATTGAAAACGATACCCGGCAGTATGGGAAATAGGAAATTTAACGAGAATAGGGAGAATAGCATCGCTAAACTCCCTATTTTTCTCTAATCTCACTAAAAGCCAATGGCTAATGGCTAAAAGCTAATAGTCCAATTCTCAATTCTGCATTCTGCATTTTGAATTATGAATTTGCCCGTAGGGCTATATTCCTGCTATTTTCTTGATTTCGTTCAACTTGTTCAACGCCTCCAATGGAGTAAGGGAGTTGATATCCAACCCCTTGATTTGGTCACGGATTTGTACCAAGACAGGGTCGTCGAGTTGGAACATCGACAACTGCACATCAGGGGTGCGTACCGACTCGGCGACATCGGCAACGCCTTGCGCATTCATCTTTTTACCACGCTTGCGCAACTCGCCCTTCGGCACCATATCGCTATTGCCATACGCCTTCTCCAATGCCCCCAAAATCGCCGTAGCACGCTCCACAATAGTCGCCGGCATACCCGCCAACTGCGCCACATGGATACCAAACGAGTGCTCCGTACCGCCACGCTCCAACTTACGCAAGAATACCACCGTACCGTCAATCTCCTTGACCGAAACATGGAAGTTCTTTACTCGGTTGCAGACCTGCTCCATATCGTTGAGTTCGTGGTAGTGCGTAGCAAAGAGTGTGCGAGGATGAGCCGTAGGGTGGTTGTGCAAGTACTCAACCATCGCCCAGGCAATCGAGATACCATCATAGGTGCTTGTTCCTCGACCAATCTCATCGAGCAACACCAAACTGCGCTCCGAGATATTATTCAAGATACTTGCCGACTCCAACATCTCGACCATAAAGGTGGATTCGCCCTGCGAGATGTTGTCCGAAGCACCGACACGGGTGAAAATCTTATCCACCAAGCCAATCTCCGCCTTCGATGCAGGTACAAACGAACCCATCTGCGCCATAAGCACGATGAGAGCCGTCTGGCGCAACAGTGCCGACTTACCCGACATATTCGGACCCGTAATCATCATTATCTGCTGCGACTCGGTGTCGAGCATCACATCGTTCGGGATATACTTCTCGCCCACCTTCATCAGCGTTTCGATAACAGGGTGGCGTGAGGCTTTGAGGTTTATCGTAGTGGAGTCATTGAGTTGTGGTCGCACATACTTGCGCTCCACCGCCACCACCGCCAACGAGTAGAGGCAGTCGATGCGTGCAACAATCTGCGCATTGCGCTGAATATCTCGCAACGAGCCTGAAACATAGGCGATTAGCTCGTTATAAATCTGCTGTTCGAGTTGCAACATTCGCTCCTCGGCACCGAGAATCTTCTGCTCATACTCCTTCAACTCCTCGGTGATATATCGCTCGGCTGCCGCCAAGGTCTGCTTGCGAATCCAACGCTCGGGCACCTTATCCTTGTGGGTGTTGCGCACCTCGATATAGTAGCCAAAGACATTGTTGTAGCCGATTTTGAGCGACGGAATACCCGTGAGTTCGCTCTCCTGCTCCTGAATCTGTTGGAGCACCTGCTTGCCGTGCGTTGCGATGCGACGCAAGTCGTCAAGCTCCGCCGAAACGCCATCGGCAATAATTCCGCCCTTCTGAATCTGGTTGGTTGCAGGGTCGGGGTAGATGGTCTGCGCAATCTTCTGCGACACCTCGGTCAGAGGGTTTATGTTCGAGGCTGCAAGGTGCAGAATATCGCTATCCGACGACTCCAACACCGCCTTCAAGAGCTCTATCGCCTCCAACGAGTTTTTCAGTTGGATCATCTCACGAGGTAAAACTCGCAACGATGCAATGCGTGAGCCGATACGCTCGATATCGCCCGTCATCGAGAGGTGTTCGTGCACCGCCAAGCGGGTAGCCTTGTCATTCACAAAGACCTCGACCATATTCTGTCGCTCCTCGATGCGCTTCAAGTCGAGAATAGGCATCGCAATCCACTTGCGCAACAGTCGTGCTCCCATAGCGGTACGAGTGCGGTCGAGCACCTTCGCAAGCGAGAAGTTCGTATCGCCACCACCCGAAGCGAAGAGTTCGAGGTTGCGAGAGGTAAATTTATCTATCCACACATATTCCTCACGATCCAAGCGAGAGAGTGAGGATATGTGTGCAATATCGTTGTGCTGTGTAAATTCGAGGTAGTAGAGTATCGCTCCCGCAGCCGAAATGGCACTGCGCATACCCTCCACGCCAAAGCCTTTGAGGGTTGGCACCGAGAAGTGGGTTTTCAGCTTACCGTAATTGACATCGTAGGAGAAGACCCAATCTTCGAGGCAGTAAATATAGTAACGAGAGCCAAATGCCGCCACGAAACGCTCCTTCAAGCCACGCTGATAGACAATCTCCTTCGGAGCAAACGACGAGAGCAACTTCTCGATGTAGCGGTCATCGCCCTCGGCAACCGAGAACTCGCCCGTAGTCAAATCGAGAAATGCCACGCCCGTAGAGTGCTGGCCGAAATAGACCGATGCGAGATAGTGGTTTTCACGCTGTTCGACGACATTGTTTTCGAGCACTACGCCAGGCGTAACCACCTCGATAACGCCTCGCTTCACCACGCCCTTCTTGACGAGTTTGGGGTCTTCGAGCTGTTCGCATATAGCCACACGCTTACCTGCACGCACCAAGCGAGGGAGGTAGGAGTCGATGGCGTGATGCGGGAAGCCCGCAAGTTCCACCGTAGACGCTCCGCCATTGGCACGACGAGTGAGCGTAATGCCGAGTATTGCGCTTGTCTCGATAGCATCCTCACCGAAAGTCTCGTAGAAGTCGCCCATACGGAATAGTACTATCGCATCGGGATGTTGCGCCTTGATATTATCGTATTGAAGCATTACACCCGTCTTGGATGGGGTAGTAGTCTGCTCTTCGCCTGTTTTCTTTGTTCGTGCCAAAGTTTCTTACCTATTTAAGTGTTATAATCGTGCAAATATAGCGATTTTATTTTATAAAATAAGAAAAGCGATCGACATTTCTGCCAATCGCCATTTTGCTACTTGATATAGAACTCCGAAATTGGTCTATAACCCTTCTCTTGCATCAGCCTATCCCACTCACGAGGTAGCTCTATCGCCACCGTTTCGAAGCCGCCGCCAGGCATTGTCTGCACCTTGTTGCGGCTCTCGTCGCCCGTAATCAGAAAGGCAGTCATACCCTCTCGCATTGTCGGGATAGTCATCATCTCGGTCTCGGGAGTATCGTACCACACAGGCGTTGGAGTCATCGAAGCACCTTCGGTGCGGGTCAGATGCCCCTTCCAATTACGAATAGGGTGACGTTCCTCGGGGTTGCTACCCGGATTTGCGTAGTAGTTGGCAAATACTCGTTCGTTGAGCGAACGACGAGCCGTGCGAATCAAATCTTGTTCGAGCGCAAACGGGGTGCGATATTTGGCGGTCAAATTCTTCGCTATCGGTTTGGTCAGCAAGATTGTGCGATAGGTAAATTGCTTGCCGCTGCCCAGCGCAAATTGGCAACGCTCGGTTATATCCCACGCCAACAGTTCCATCAGCTTCTGCGGAGAGGTGGTCGAAGGTGCCATATTGTTGCCCCAAAGCAGGGTAGAGCAGGTGGTAATCGTATTGTCGTTCATCTGATAGCCAAGGCGTGCGTGGTATGGTTTCCAGCCCACTTCACGGCATGCAATCTCATCCTCGACCAAGCACCACGGCATCGGATAGCCGAATGTTCCCATACGATTTTGCTTCACATAGTAGCCCGCCAAATTCATCAGCGCAAGGCTCATAAAACGGCCAATCGCAGCGTTTGCAGCCTCGTTTATCTCGCCCTGACCGCAGTCTATGCCGAGTTGTCGTGCCACAGGGCCATTCAACCAAGAGTATGGCACCCAAGCGTGCGTACTCGCCAATGTACGACGAAACGAACCTGCGCCCATCGCCTTGGTCATAGCGATAAGAATAGGCATATATTCGGGCTTACAACCCGCCATAACACCATTTACTGCCACATGCCACACAGTGGTATTACGATGTGCAACAGGGAGGACTGCAACCGTTTCATCCCACTTCATATCGGTATAGCGCAAAAACTCGCTCACCCTCTCGAATGTAGGCGGAATAATCGGCAGACCATCCGACCAATTCATCTCTCGGAAGTGATCGTTAACCTCCTGCAAGGTGCCGTAAAACACATCGTCACGCAGACCGCCCTCGTTTCGCTTTGCGCTACGAGCCAACTCCTCGACGGTAATTGGGGTTGTTAGCGCCTTAACAATTTGAGGATATAGCACCTCACGAGTATTTTTTAGAAGTTCATCGACCGTATGCGAAGCAAAAGCCCCTGGATACTCCGCCACTCGTGGTGCCGGCACACCGTTGTTGGTCGAGGTGTAGAACACCTGCTCAGTAAATGTTGGTGCAGCAATTGCCACCGCAGGAATGCCTATATATTCGGCTGCGATGCACGAGCCAACCTCCTTTGGAGTGCAGAGTCCGCAACCGCAATTTCCCGAAATTACGGCATTTACGCCCATCGAACGCAAATTCTGCTGAAACTCCTCCTTCGAGCGACGAGTGACACCTGGCGCAGGGTAGACTCCTGCCGAGCCAATCTCGTCGAGCAGAATAATTCGTACCGTAGGATAATCTTTCAACAGGAGACGTTTGAGTTCGGGGTGTGTTGTGCGAGCCATAAAACTACCGCCCACAATGGCGATAGTCTTGCCTTCGAGAGTCGAGAGGCGTGGAGCCATCTCAATCATCTGCACCGTGCCTCTGCCCACAGGCGACACCACAGCAAAGCCGTCGCCCTTGACAACCGCTGCGCCCGATTCGGTTTTGCAGGTTTCATCACAAACCACACGCTGCGGTGTTT
Organism: Alistipes sp.; assembly: GCA_017502025.1. GTDB lineage: Bacteria > Bacteroidota > Bacteroidia > Bacteroidales > Rikenellaceae > Alistipes. Next base: position 6,360 of record JAFVVS010000064.1, read on the forward strand.
GCGCCGATGTCATAGCATATGCTCCACATATAAAGATAAGTAGTAATACTTTTTTCATATTGATGAATTTCATAGGTTTTACAGAAGATAAGATTACTCATCTTCGAAAAGGTTAAATAATATAGACTCAGAAAATTACTCTTCGCTATAATGCAGAAGGCATCTACGACACAAACAGTCGTTATAGAGGGCTTTTATCTTATCGCGCTGATTTGAGGTAAGCGTAACATACGAACAATGACAACGACTCATATCCTGGTCGTGCATACAATCAAAAGAGACTCCGCAGCGAGGGCAAATTTTCTTCATATACAGGAATGGATTTAAGCTTTGTCGGGATTCTCAAAAAATCGCTCGTCGAAATTGACGAAGTAGAGTCTTTCCGTGGCACGGGTCATTGCGGTATAGAGCCAGCGCAGCATATCCTTTGTCATAGGCTCGTCGCCAAAGATGCACCTATCCACAAATACCGCCTTCCACTGTCCGCCCTGCGCCTTATGGCAGGTCACGGCATAGGCAAACTTTATCTGCAAGGCATTGAAATAGTCGTTCTCACGAATCTCTTGCAGGCGTTTCAGTTTGCTCTTGACATCGAGGTAGTCCTTCTCGACCTCACGGAAAAGGCGTTCGCTCTCCTCACGGGTAAGCGATGGCGACTCGGAGTGGAGGGTGTCGAGGAGCACCTTACATTCAATCTCCATATCGTCATAGTCGCCAAACGATAGGGTAGCCGTAGCAAAGCGGAAGCCATAGAACTCCTCCACACGGCGCAGCCTTCGCAAGCGGGCGATGTCGCCATTGGCGATAAAGCTTATCGGGCAGTTTTCTATGCGGTCGGTATAGTGGTAATTATTCTTCGCAACCATCAGAATATCACCGCTTTCCAGCTCTTCCTCAGCCATCAGATTTATACGGCGGATACCCTCGTTATAGCGGTTTGCACGCTTATTCGAGCGAGTGATAACAATGGTTTCGTCACGCCCATACCTATCGTAGCAATCTTGCAACGCCTCCAACAACTCCGTACCGCCCACCGACTGCACATCATCGTAGCCGAGGTCAAACTTCGGAATCTCGTAAATCCTATTTTCGAGCATACAACGCACGAGCGTAGCATTGAACAAAATTCCCGAATTTTGCTCTTGGCGCACCACCTCGTCCATTGAGCCATAGACCACATCGCCAAATTGACTCATTTCGACCGAGTCGAGTGCCGGCGAGAAGTCTGCGCCCACGGGTGGCAACTGCGCATTATCACCCACCAAAACCAAGCGGCAATTCTTGCCCGAACGGACATATTGCACCAAATCTTCGAGCAGTGAGCCGCTACCAAATTGCACCCCGTCAGAGGCGGTATTTGCCGACAACATCGAAGCCTCATCTACGATGTAAATCACATCTTTATCTCGGTTTATATTAAGTGAAAATTTAGATTCGTATGAGGCGTTTGTTCGCTCACGATAGATGTGTTTATGAATGGTCAGAGCCTTCTCGCCCGAGTAGTGCGAAAGCACCTTCGCTGCACGCCCTGTCGGAGCCAGCAAAACCGAGCGGATACCCACATTTTTCAGTGCCGCAACTATCGCTGCCACGAGCGTGGTTTTACCCGTTCCGGCATATCCGTTCAGCACAAAAATCGAAGAAGAATCACCCTCTAAGAGGTACTCTGCGAAGGCTTCAACGATTTTTTTTTGATTATTAGTTGGTTGATACAATAATTTTGCGTAAATTTGGCTCGCAATATCGTAGATATTCATCGTTGTTGCTTAATTTTGTACAAACTTAATAAAAAATACAAAAATGGAAAAGAAAAGTGTTCAAATTATTCTACAAGTAGCTCTCGCAGCAGTAGTTTTGGGACTCGCTTACTGGGTTTATATGCTCATCTCGACCCCTATCAAGTTCGAGGCTGAGCAGAAGACTCGTGAGGCGGCAGTTATCGAGCGTATCAAGGACATCCGTACCGCTGAGCGCACATTCAAGAGTAAGTATCAGCGCTTTACCGGCGACTTCGACACTCTCATCAATTTCGTTCTCACCGAGAAGATGGAGGGTGAGCGCAAGAAGATCGACGAGGACGACTCGGTAGCAATGGCTCAGGCAAAGAAGAAGTATGGTCGCAAGTTCAAGAATGTAGAGAAGTTCACCTTCTCGGTTAAGGACTCGTTGTTCAAGCACCTCACCGCAGAGCAGGTTGCAGAGTTGCGTTATGTTCCTTACACCAACAACCAGACCGAGTATATCCTCGAAGCAGGTATGTTGGCAACCGAGTCTAAGGTTATCATCCCTGTTGTAGAGTGCCGTACTCCATATATCGCATTCCTCGACACTGTGGCTTACCGCCAGGAGGTTATCAACCTCGTTGATAATATGAAGAACAACTTCAACCGCTACCCGGGCATTAAGTTCGGTGCTATGGATCGTGGTAACAATGAGGCAGGAAACTGGGAGTAATCTGATTTCAGGCAATAAGAAGGTGTCCATTCAAGTAAAATTGGGTGGACCCTCTTTTTCTGCACACAATATCTCCATTGCCGAGGATATCGAACAGGTAGAGGTCGTAATCGACACTCCACGAGTAACTCTTGCACCTCGCACCGAAGTTTCGCTCGATACGGCGTCGGAGTTGCTGCGCATAGTCGGAAAACCTTGCAAAAACAACGAGCAGAGCGTTTGCAGCGAGTTGCAAGCCGACATCGTAGCAATTATGGCAATCGATACCGAAGCGCTTCGTTCAATCGTGGAGCGATGGGGTAGTCGTGCCACCTTCACGACACCTCTCCTCGATATGCGCCACAACGACGAGTCGTGCCTGACCATAGATGCGACCGATAGAGTGTGCTATATGCGTCTTTTCGACGGCGGCTTACAACGAGCTGAGGCACACGAGGCCACAACCGCTGAGGATATTCTCCTCCTTGCAACCGAGTGGCTCGGCAACAACAATACGCCTATATATATAAAAGGTAGCGCAGAGAGCGCAAAACTACTACGCAAATACTTCAAACGAGTCGTATGCGAATAATAAGCGGTAATTTCAAGGGTAGGGCAATCAACCCACCTCGCAACCTCCGTGCAAGACCGACAACCGATTTTGCAAAGGAGAATCTCTTTAATGTGCTGAACAACCTCGTCGATTTCGAGGAGTGCGATGTTCTGGATCTCTTTGCCGGCACAGGCTCGGTGAGCTACGAGTTCGCATCACGAGGAGCGAAGAGCGTAACCTCCGTAGAGATAAATGCCGTACATCACGCCTTTATTCGTCGTACCGCCAAGGAGCTCGGAGCAGACAATATGTTTGTCGTAAAGGCGAACGCTTTCCTCTATCTGCGCAGTTGCCCCAAGCAATTCGACATCGTTTTTTCGGATGCACCATACGATTTGGAGGGATTAGAGGAGATTGTGCCGCTGGTTTTGGAGAGCGAGATATTGCGAGAGGATGGAATTTTCGTTTTTGAGCACTCCGACAAGTACGATTTCTCGAATCATCCAAACTTTTGGCAATTAAGAAGTTACGGAAGCGTGCAATTTTCCATGTTTCGCAAGTAGAAAAAATTTGTAAAAAAATTAAAAAAAAAGTTGCGGAAAATTTTGCAGATAATAAAATTTGCTCTATATTTGCACTCGCAATCAGCAAATGAATGGTGCGTTAGTTCAGCTGGTTAGAATACGTGCCTGTCACGCACGGGGTCAGGGGTTCGAGTCCCCTACGCACCGCAGAAGAGAAGACTTAAAGGTCTTCTCTTTTTTTTGTGCGTAGGGGGCTCGTTCAGCTTGTTGCGCCTCGGCAGACTTGTCTGCGCTGTGGTGCGTATGCGAGATAGTCATTGTTGCTGCGGAACTACGATAATAAATTAAATATCATCATCTCAAATAAATTTGGCTGCTGCTATTTAATTTATTCTCTAAAACCTTTGGTTTTAATGCCTATCTCTCATCCTCATTTCTGCTTGGTCTGCTCTCGGCTTCTGCCGCCGGTCGAGTCCGGCGGTGGGGGGGGGAAGCGGTTTTCCGAACTCTGAGGGTGATCACGGCGCAACAAATTAAGGGTTGTTAAGGGCTAGTAAAGGCTAGTAAGGGCTATTAAGGGAGCGCTGAGTCTTTTTTAACTACTCACTACTCACTAAATTGAAAGTTTTCCGTTTTCCGCTTGATCGGCTTCTGCCGCCGTTCGAGTCCGGTTCTGGGAAAGGGGTTATTAGAGGGTGTTAGGGGGAAAA
>JAFVVS010000005.1 GCA_017502025.1 Alistipes sp.
GATAAGGCTTGGCATAGCAAGGTCAAAGAAATTTTGAAACAGGCACAAGATAACAATTGGGAAATTACGATTGTTGATTGCCATATCTAATGAAGGGAGAAAAGTATGAAAATCAATCCGCTTTTGTTAATCGACTTTTATAAAAGTACGCATCACGAGCAGTATCCCAAGGGTTTAACCAAGATGGTTTCCTACTTTACTCCTCGTATGTCTCGCCTTGAGGGTCAGAACAAACTCGTTATGTTCGGTCTTCAGGCATTCATTAAGGAATATCTCATTGAGTATTTCAACGAGTACTTCTTTGGCAGACCAAAGGATGAAGTTCTCAACGAGTATTCTCGTGTTCTGGATAACACGCTTGGCAAAGGTTCCTACGATCTTAATAAAATCATTGATTTATATGATTTAGGATACCTGCCACTTGAAATCAGAGCCATTCCCGAAGGTTCTCGTGTTGACATCAAAGTTCCTATGCTTGAGATCTCCAACACACACCCGAACTTTGTATGGCTCGTTAACACCATTGAAACGATGATGTCCTGTACGCTGTGGCACACAATGCTGAGTGCAAATGTGGGTTACAACTACCGCAACATCGTAAATAAATATTACGACATCTCCGTTGATGATAATGTCCCCAGAGCCAGAGCTTTAGGGGATTTTTCAATGCGCGGACAAGAGAGTGTTGAGAGTGCGACCAAGAGTAGCGCAGCGTTCTGTTTGTCTTTCTTGAACACCGCTACCGTTCCTGCTATTCCGTGGCTTGAGCGTTATTACAATTGCGATTGCACAAAGGAACCGGTTGCATTCGGCGCTATCTCTACCGAACACAGCGTTATGTGTTCTAACTACGCAATCGACGGTGATGAAGTATCGTTTGTGAGACGACTTCTCACAGAGATTTATCCTAACCATTCATTCTCAATGGTCAGCGACAGCTACGACTATTGGAATTTGGTAGATAACATCTTACCGCAGGTCAAAGATGAAGTTCTTGCACACAATGGGTTTATCTCTATTCGTGGAGATAGCGGAGACCCCGTACAAATCGTCACAGAGACCGTTGAGCACCTCTGGAACATCTTTGGTGGCACGATTAACACCAAGGGTTACAAAGTACTTGACCCTCATGTAAAAGCGATTTACGGCGATTCTATCACCCCTCAGAGGTGTCAGGCAATCTATGAAATCCTTGTCCAGAAAGGCTTTGCTTGTAACAATGTAAGCCTTGGCGTAGGTTCTTTCTCTATGCAGTGCTTGGAGGGATTTGATGGACACGACATCACATTCAAGCCTTATACAAGAGATACTTATGGTATTGCTGTTAAGGCTACTTATGCAGAGGATAAGGACGGCAATCCGATTATGATCTTCAAGAACCCCAAGACCGACACAGGTAAGTTCAAGAAGTCGCAGCGTGGTTGTTGTGCTGTTCATTTTGACGGCAAAAACTTCTCTTATGTTGACGGTTTGACATTTGCAGAGCACGATGCCGACACGCTCAATGTAATGCAACCTGTCTTCCGCGACGGTAAGATGCTCATTGATTATTCTCTCAGTGATGTGAGAAACAATCTATGGGACGGTAAATTCTAAATTTGGAGGAAAAGTATGAAATTCAGTTGGAAACTATTGCTAATCGTTATTGCGATTGTGATTGCTGTTGTCCTAATGTTTGTGTTCGGTTTCCAAGGTGTACAGAACACAGCAATTTCCTATGAGGAACAAATCAGCACCGCACAGTCGGACATTAAGGTTCAGGAAAAGCGAAGAGCTGATCTCATTCCTAATCTTGTGGATTGTGTCAAGGCATACGATGAACACGAGTACAAGACACTTATGAGTGTCATCGAGGCGCGAGGCACATCTTCAGATGCAAGCGTTAACGAAATTCAGACTATGATTTCTGCGGTTGCAGAGGCATATCCAGAACTCAAGAGTAGTGAAAACTACCGTGAGTTAATGAATGAATTGGCTACGACAGAAAACTTGATTGCCAACTATCGTAGCAACTACAACTCATTCATCAAGAAATACAACCAGTATGTTCGTAAGTTCCCGAATCGACAGATTCTCGGAATGCTCGGCTACGAACAGGTTGAGTACTCATACCTTACATATAATGTGTCGGAGGATGCACCGAGCAATTTGTTTGGGGACTAATTTATGTCCGATCTAACAATTACCAAACGAGAAATCCTTTTGAGCATTGCTATTGTCTGCATTATGTTGTTATTAGGTTTCGTAATTGCAGGCAGTATCAATACCTCGCTGATGGAAAAACACCAAGAATATAATACTGCTTTACAAGTAAACGAAGATAAAGACTTGTTTGAGTATGGTATGAGGACAAGCATTGGCAACGCCTTTGTTTACGGAGAACTTAAAGCGGTTGACCCCGTAGGGTATGAAGGTGTTGACGGGGATTACTCGTACATCAAAAAGGTTAAAGAAAAGTACACCAAACATACACGAGTTGTAACGAAAACACGCACGGTTAATGGTAAGACACAAACCTATACAGACACAGAAACATATTGGACTTGGGACGAAGTTGACCATTGGGAACAACGATCAACAAAAATCACTTTCTTAGATGTTGAGTTTGACTATGGTGAGATAAGTTTCCCATCAAGCAGTCATATCACAACAATTAAAGAAAGCAGCAAGATACGATATGTTTACTATGGTGCTCCGGCACAATGCAAAGGCACTCTTTATACGCAGTTAAAAGACAACACGATAAACGACAGTCATATGTATCACTACGACACAATCGAAGAAACACTTGACTCGTTGACATCAAGTTGGCAACTTGTGGTGTTCTGGGTATTTTGGATATTGTTGATTATCGGTGCTGTGGTTGGTTTTTATTACATCGACAATTGGTGGCTCGAAGATCACGCTTGATTATTCGGAGGTAGTTTCTGATGAAAATAGCGTTTGTAATCGCTATTGCAATAATTGTAGTGGCGGTTTTTACCTACGACAAATGGAGTTACAAGGCGTTGTATAAGCGTCAGGAAGTAAACTCTAAACATCCAGACTGGAAGCCATATTGCGGAATTAACTTTCTTGAGAAAGATCCACAATGGTTTATCGAAAATGGATACGAAAAGTATGTAAAGTAAGAGAGGAGTGGTTAGATTGAATGTAGTATTTCTTGACTACGATGGTGTTGTGAATACACCTATGTGGAATGCCGACGGAACAAGATGTTCTTTTGGATTTCCGCAGGATAACAAAGTGAACAATTTTCAATGTGTTCAATGGGTATCTGAATTTTGTCAAAAGTTCAATTACTCAATTGTTGTGTCAAGCACTTGGCGCTTAGACGACAATTACAAAGAATGTTTGATTAACGGTGGTTTGCGTAACGGTATTGAAATCTTAGGTCGAACACCGTGTCTTAGCGGAGAAAATCGTGGCGCAGAAATTCAGAAATATTTAACTGACCACCCCGAAATTACAAACTTCTTAATCTTTGACGACGATACCGATATGGGCGATTTAATCGACCGTTTGGTTGAATGTGATCCCAACATCGGTTTTGGTCTCACCGAACTTTGTAAAGCACAAAGACTGCACGAAAAGTTTGAAAACGAAAGGATGTGTGGGTCGTGAGTTATGAAGTAAACGGTGTTAAATATGATTCGTGGAGCGCAAAGAACCAAAGGATCATTGATATGCTGGTCAATCGTGAAGTTTATTGTTGTATGACTTCTGAGGTCGAATATATGATTTCCAGAATTCCATTCA
>JAFVVS010000065.1 GCA_017502025.1 Alistipes sp.
ACGGTGGTTCGTGCAAGCCATCAAACGCTGCCGAGATCTTCGCAAAGGAGGATGTTGATGGTGGTTTGATTGGTGGTGCTGCACTCGTGGCTACCGATTTCCTCGCTATCGGCAAGGGTTTCTAATTAAAAAGCGTTTTGAGGGGCTTTTACTGCGTTACGCTTGATTTGTAGATACTCACATACGCCCAAGTATGCTCCGTTCTACAAATCTTCGCAAGCCTTGTAAAATCCACCTCAAAAGCACTTTTTTGAAATTGTTTCGTTATAAAGCAATTTTTACCGTTGAATCAACAAATTGCTAATTTGGGCTATTAGGGTTTTACCTTACTAGCCCTTATTAGCCTTTACTAGCCCTTACTGGCCGTTATAATATGAAAGAGCGTTACATCAACATCAACGACTACGACTATCCGTTGCCAGACGAGCGAATTGCGAAGTTTCCGCTTGCGGAGCGTGATTCTTCGAAGTTGCTCATCTATCGTCAGGGCGAGATAAGCGAACGGCACTTCTCGGATATTCCGAGTGAGTTGCCCGAGGGCTCGTTGCTCGTGTTCAACAACACGAAGGTGGTGCGAGCACGACTCGTTATGCACAAGCCGTCGGGAGCGAGAGTTGAGGTCTTTTGCTTGGAGCCTCACTCCCCTGCCGACTACGAACACGCCTTTGCGGTAAAGGGCGAGTGCGAGTGGTCGTGCATTGTGGGCAACCTCAAAAAGTGGAAGGAGGGGGCGGTGCAGATACCTTTCGAGTACGAGGGCGAGAACTACACCTTGCAGGCCTATATCGCCGAGCGAGGCAGTCGTGAGCATATTGTTCGTTTCGAGTGGAGCGCACCGATGACCTTTGGCGAGTTGTTGGAGTATCTTGGTCGCATTCCTATTCCGCCATACCTCAATCGTGAGAGCGAGGAGATTGATAATACTCGCTACCAGACGGTCTATTCTCGCTTTGAGGGCTCGGTGGCAGCACCTACCGCAGGTCTGCACTTTACGCAACCCCTTATCGAGGGAATGAAGGCAAAAGGCTTCGACTTTGCCGAGGTTACACTCCATGTGGGCGCAGGAACATTCCTCCCCGTAAAGGATGAAGATGCAACCAAGCACGCAATGCACACCGAGCACTTCGATGTTACGCTTGCGACCCTGCGCAAGTTGCGTGCAAACTACGGCAAAATTGTAGCCGTAGGCACAACCTCGGTGCGAACATTGGAGTCGCTCACAGCGTTGGCGTGGCGCATAAAAAATGGTAAGGCTTACGACTGCGCAACGGTAGGGCAGTGGGAGTTATATGATATTCCTGCGAAGTTTTCGGGCGAGGAGGCTCTCGATATACTTATATCGTATATGGAGCAACAGGGCTTGGAGCGACTGCACGCTGCAACCGAGATTATGATTACACCACTTGGCTACTCGTTCCGCATAGTGCGCAATATCGTGACCAACTTCCACCAGCCAAAATCGACTTTGCTTCTGTTGGTGTCGGCATATTTGGGCGAGGATTGGCATAAGATTTACGACTACGCCCTCTCGCACGACTTCCGATTTTTGTCGTATGGCGACTCGTCGTTGTTGATGAGGTAGAAATTGTGTAGCACAAACAAATAGGGTGTCCAAAATTCATTGGACACCCTTTCTGTTTGTTTGGTGTGAGATTTACAAGAATCTCTCGATTACAATCGAACGAACATTTGTCGCCTCGGTTGCTTGGTCGATGATATTTGCAGGAATCTCGGTTGCGGTATAGATACCAACATCCTCCGCATCGCCCTTGCGGGTGAGTTTAATCTGCTTTGGCTCACTATCGTTGCTATACTTAATGGTGTAGTCGTTCCACTTTGTACCATCCGAATATACGCCTGTCAATGTCGAGCCATTGAGCGAGAATGTGCCCTTGTAATGCACCCAAAGCACCGAAAGAGTGTGCTGATAGAGGTTGAAGGTGTTATCCTCGTTAAGACGGAGATATGCACCCATAGGGAGCTCGCTCGAACCATTCCACTCGGTCAAAACCCACTCTCCAATCGGAGAGCCATTGTCGCTCCAAGTAGAGTCGGTGTTACCGCCGCCATTTCCGCCACCCTTGTTGGGGTTGCACGCTACAATGGCGAACAATGCCAATATTGCTAAAACTATTTTCGAAATTTTCATAGCCGTTGCCTCCATCTTTTACATCCAACCTCCGTTTGTTGAGTGACCATCACGCACGATAACCGCCAATCGCTTGGTGCTTACACGACCACCCATACCATCATCGTATCCTGCCTCTTTGCCACCGGCAATATACGACACATCGATATATCCGTGTCCTGTCTTCTCGCAGGTGATAATCAGTTTGCTGTTGCTGATACGAGGGCCATTGGTAACACCCAATTTTGCCTTATCTGCCTCCGACATAATAGTTGCGCTATCCAAGTTATCTCGCACAACAATGTCGAGTGTGCCATCGCCAAGGTATGGGCGAAGGTCTATCATTGCAAGCGCTCCCTTTGGAACCTCTACGCACGGAGTACCCTCTACATTCATCAACATACGCAAGGCGTTGATGCTTCCTGTACCCATCTTGCCGGTGTAGAGCGACGATATTTCAGGATAGTTAGCCATACGAGCGTCTATGTTATCGGTCGAGAGGAGCAACATCGAGGTGAACTCCTCCAACGAGAACTTCTTGCCCAACTTCTTGGCGTGTGAAAGGCCAAGTGCTGCCACACCCGAAGCGTGAGGACAAGCCATCGATGTTCCCTGCATATAGCCATATCCACTTCTTGCGATGTTCTTAGGTAGGGTAGAGAGAACTCCGCCCTTGTTGCCGTGATTCTTCTGGTCACCTCCCGGAGCAGCGATGTTTGCGCCTGGGCCGTAGTTGGTGTAGTATGCCGGCATACCGTCGCAACCTGTTGCAGTCACCGAGATGAAGTCTCGGTATGCTCCCGGATAACCTGCGATATTCTTACCGTCATTACCTGCTGCAAAGAGAACCAAACCTCCTCCGATAACCTCGCTGTTCTTCACTTTCTGGAAGTAGAGAATACCATCGTACTCGACACCTGCACGCAACCTGAAATCCTTGTCGCTCGTCATTGTACCACTATCGTAACCCCACGAACACTGTGCGATTACGGCGCCATTGTCCGCTGCATACTTAAATGCCTTTGCGCTAACCTCGGCAGTACCCTTTGCTTTGCCACTGAACAACTGCGATGACATAATCTTCACGCCATTGCCCGAGCCGTCGCCACCTGCAACACCGCAAACACCCTTGCCGTTGTTGTTCACTGCGGCAACAGTTCCCGCAACATGTGTTCCGTGACCGTCATCGCCTGGTTTATCCCACGAAATTTGGCCGTCTGTGGTTTGGTGATTCCAACCGTGAATATCGTCAGTATAGCCATTATGGTCATCGTCGATGCCGTTGTTTGCGATCTCACCGCTATTTACCCACATATTTGCTGCCAAATCCTCGTGTGTGTAATCGACTCCTCCGTCGATAACGGCTACGATGATTGAAGGGTCACCCGTGCAGTGTAGCCAAGCCTCCTTGACATTCACATCCATACCGGCAACCTGCTTCTCGTGAATGCCCGAGCCTGTGTTGTAGTAGTGCCACTGATCCTTGAAATATGGGTCATTTACAGCATCTACTGCCAAACGGGTTGTCGGCATCTCCGCCTCGATTACGGCCGAAGGCTGGTACGAAAGGGTGGTGTTGTACTGAACGATATCCACCTCGGCAACCTCTGCCAATGCCTTACCCGCCTTTTCGAGCTGCTCCTCGCTGTCGAAGCATACTACATACCAACGATGCAGGCCCATCTGGCGAGTACGCTCCTCGTGGCGTGGATCCACAGTGAAGAGTCGCTCGACGGATGTTGCGCCGATGTTGGTAAGAGCCATATTCAGTGGCTCGATGTTCGAGCGAGTGATGTCGTTGCTCTTAGCACTCTCTAATGCCAAGGTAGCCTTCTCGTTGAACTTAATCAACAACTTACCCGCCTCGGCAGAGCGTGACGAGTTGATAATCTTTGTTGCAGAGGCATCGGACTCTCCAACAAGGATATCTTTGTCGTCGAATGCAACGCAACCGACAAGCATCGTTGCTAACAACGCCGTAAAACCAAAATTCTTAATAGAAAACATAATACTAATGTGTTAAGTTGTTTAGACACCACAAGCCGACTTGGTATTTTAGGTCGGCTTGCAGTGTTTTTACATCAAAGAACTATTAGTTCTCGGTGTTATCTCCCTCGGTGTTGCCACCCTCTACATAAGGAACGATAGTTGTCTTATCCGAAGTATCGTACTTAGCAAATACTTTGCTTCGGCTTTCACCCTCCTTCATAGTGTAGATGGTCAAAGAGTTAGCCTGACCATTCAACTTCTTGGTATCCTTGTCGAATGTGAAGACAAATGGGTCGTTCATATAACCACCGGTATTCTCCTTAGCAATAGAACTGTACTGATACTTAGTAGTCTGTTCCTCGTCCATATAGCCGAAGATTACGCCGAAGAGGTTGCCCTCATTCTCACGACCACGAACCTTTCCATCGAGTGTGAGTGTACCAGCCTCCTCGTCGAGAGTTGCATACCACTCTGCACCATCCTCGTAACCGAAATTCTTCACTACAAAGCGAGTTGCGCTACCCTGGTAGCTCTGTACCTCAAACTGAGAAGTGTAAGTATTCTTATTATCGGTATAGGTCCAAGTATACTTACCTACGCCGAAGTCGCCTGTGTAAACAGGTGCCTGAGCAGTAGAGAACTCTACGGTCTTAACTTCGCTCTCCTCATAGTCGTTTACTGCGTAGAATACTACGGTATAAGAGGTCTCAGCCTCGAGACCCTTGAGTGCACCATTCTTACCGGCAGCCGAGTGAACCTCAATCAACTCCTCGAGTGTGAACGAAGCGATACCTGCCTCCTCGATGAGCTTCTCTGCGGTGTTACCCTCCTTAGCGAGGTACTCGTTGTAAGCCTCAGTAGTCCAGCAACCAACATAGAGTTCCTTCAAGTTCTCACCCTTTACATTGTAGCCCAATGCATTGTAGTTAGCAGTCTCGTCGCCCTCAGCCGGAGCATCGTTGTAATCGAGGAACAAACCAACAGCAGGAGTGAATACGCAAGGGTGGCTGCCTGTATCGCCAATGCCCGAGTAGAAGAACGAATCCAATGCTACGGTCTTCTTAACCAACTCGCCATTTGCGCCTACTGCTGCCATAACGATAGTGTAGAGACCGCTCTCCTTGATAGTGGTGTTGAGAGTCATAGTCTTACCGCCCTTTGTGAAGTTCTCTACCTCACGGATGCCGCTTGCAGTGCCGTCGATGAGTGCGTTGATTGCTGCCTCAGGGTTAGCCACTACATTACCCTCTGCGAAGTAGTATTTGATACCTGTAACATCACCACCATAGTTGATGTTGAACTTGGTAACGATATCCTTCAAGTTTGGAGCAACCTCCATACCAAGGTACTCAACCGAGAGGTTGTACTCCATAGCAACCATACCTGGGAATGTTACTCGGAATGTGCCACTCAAATTGCTTGGGAACATCTCTCCACCCTCGTACTTGCTTGCACCAGCAAGGATAGCCTCAGCAGGGAATACGATTACGCCATCCTCCAAAGTTCCTGCAAGACCGGTTGGGTTGCTCTCTGGGTGGTAGTCCGAAGCGATCATGAGGTCGCCGGCAGAACCATACGCCAAGCCCATATTCTGCTTCTCGATGTAGCACTTTGTAGGATCTACGCAGTTGATTACGAGGTCGGTTACGGTCTGTGTGAAGCCGCCCGAGATGGTAGCAGCCGCCTCGCTTTCGAGACCGAGAGTAGGAACAACCATCTTCAACCAAGGGTTCTTGACCATATAGAGGCCCTTTGTGCTCTTGTGCTTGTAGATGTTAACATCGATCTCTGCGGTTGCAGTCTCAATCTCGAAGAGAGCTGAGAATGCATCGCCACCACGGAAACGACCTGTCTCTTCGTCGTCTGCGCCCTTAACCAAGTCCCAAGGGAAGAGCTTAATCTTTGCAGTGAATGCGCTATCTCCGTAAGGAGTGCCCTGCTTCTCGTCTGCAAGGAGCAAGCTGATCTCATAAACTTTGTTCTCCTCCAAATTTGCAGCATCTGCGGTGATCTTGTAGAGAGCTGTATCCTCGCCTGCTGCGAAGGTTACCTTGTCAGGGCAAGTGAACAATGCCTTGTTCTCGCCAGCATCAGCAATGATGTATACATCCAAAGCCTTATCTGTCTCGATACGGGTGAGGATAATACCCTTTACATTGTCTGTATCGCCTGCAACCTCCAAAATCTCTGCATTCTGGTTCGAGAAGCTCACCTGTGGGCCCTCTGGTACCTCGCCAGGTGTGTATGTGTTGTCGGTGGTACAAGCCACAAAGAGGCTTGTAACCACAACAATCAACAACGAATATATCATTTTAAGATTTTTCATACTCTTATATATAATACCTTTATATATTACTATTTCCACAACTTGATGAGTCCATCAGGGTTAGGGTTGTTCTTGCCTTCGAGTGCAGGGTTCTGCAATACCTCGCTCTCAGGAATACAGAAATTCCACCAAGGTGCACGACCCGAAACATTTACACGGCTGTCGGTAGGAACATTTGTTCCCTCGTATCCGCTCTGAATACCCATATTCAAACGCTTGAAATCGTAGAATACGATACCCTCGCCCCACAACTCTACACGCTTCTGGAAGATGATCTCGTCGATGAGGTTCGATACGCCATTAGCCGAGTATTTAGGGTTACGGTGAGCCATAAACTCCTCGATAAGACGCTTACCCTCTGCCTCGTTGTACTGTGCAGTAGCCTCAGCCTCAATCAAGTACATCTCCTCAACACGCATCAACGGCACATCGGTAACATTACCAATAGTGTAGCTAACGGTGTTACCATTTGCAGGGTGGAACTTCATATTAGCGTATGGTGGAACCTTCTCCAAGAACTGCTCCTCGGTCAAGTTTGTAAGCGATGAGTACTTCTTGTACCAAGCCTCTGGGCTCTCGCCTACAAACGCCTTACGACGCCAATCGCTCTCCGACATACGCTCGTAGAACTTGGTGTTAACACCCTCGAATACGAACTTACCGCCATATCCCCAAGTAGCCTCGCTCGAACGCCAAGCGATGTAGTTTACGAGGTTGGTGATACCCTCAGCAGTCTGTGGCAAGTACCACAACCAAGCGTTGTTAGCCTTGTTGAAGCCCGAAGTTGCGTTCAACCACTCGCCCTCGGTCATAATTGTAGCACCCGACTCGGTGATTGCCATACGAGCATACTTTGCTGCCTCCTTGTAAGCCTCCTCGCCGGTCTTTACATTCTTGTAGTTCTCGTCGAACTGACCCAACCAGAGGTATGCACGAGCCTTCAAACCATAAACAACAGCCTTCGATGGAAGGGTTTTCTTAACCTTGATGCCTTCGAGCAACATCTCTGCATCGTCCAAGTCGCCGAGAATAAACTCGAACATCTTGTCACGCTTTGCACGAGGGTTGTTACGAGCCATCTCCTCGGTAGTCTTCTCGGTGAGGATAGGTACTGTCAAGCCCTCAACCTCCGAGATATCATACTTGCCGGCTGCTGCATCGTCAGTAACTGCGAGAGCCTCGAACTGACGAGCCATATCGAGATAGAAGCAAGCACGGATAGCCTTTGCCGAACCGAGCGAAAGCTTCTCTCCCGAAGAGAGATTTGGGTTGTTGATATCAACCAAGCCGATAACATCGTTACACGACTTCATAAATGCGAAGTAGGTGTTCCATGCGAATGGGCAGATAGACATAGTTGGGCCCAACATTGTACCACGCTCCCAATACCAGAACCAGTCATAACCAGCTGCATCGTCACCTGCGGTACAGATAACATCGCCTGTACAAGCGTCCAATGCACACATCAAACCTGGATAACCGAAGTCGAATCCATAGTTCTCGGCGCTACCAAATGCCGAGTATGGATAGGCCATATTTACTGCGATAGCACCAACCAACGACTCCAACGCAGTTGTAGATTCCGAAATCTGCTCCTGTGTAGCACCATCGGTAGGGAAGGTCTCCTTGATACAGCCGGTAGCCAATACCGCTGCACCGAGAACCACTGCCATAAACTTATATATATTTTTCATAGTCATAATCTTAATCTCCTTTCTGCGTCAAACATTAGAATGTAATATTGATACCACCCGAAACAGTTCGGATTGGAGAGTACATAGCGTTGTTGGTTCCTCCGGTGAACGACTGACGAGGGTCGAGACCCTTACGGCGTGACACATAACCAACATTGTCGCATACAACATATACACGCAACTTGCTCACGAGGAACTTGCGAGTAATGTTCTGTGGAAGAGTGTAACCCACAGTGATGTTCTGAACATTCAAGTACGAAGCATCCATAAGGAAACGATCCGAAGCTGCTACCGAGTACTCGTCGCCATACTGCAAACGAGGAATGTTCGAAGTCTGATTGGTTGCGCTCCAAGAGTCGAGAATATCACGGTGATAGTTACCGCCGACGCTGGTACCCTGTGGCGATGCCATAAAGCCTGCGTAACCCGAATCATAGACCATACCGCCAATCTGGTAGGTGAAGTTAGCCGAGATATCTACACCGTAGAAGTCCAACGAAGTTGTGAAACCACCATATACATCCGGCATAGCATTACCTGTGATGTAGCGAGTTGCGCTGTTGTAGTCGGTAGTTGGCTTGCGAACAATCTTGCCGGTAGCCTTGTCCTTCTCTTCCATCCACCACTGCGACTCACCGGTCTTCTCATTCACGCCTGCGTACGAACGCATATAGAATGTATAGAGTGGAAGACCCTCAGCGAAGTAGTACGAACCGCTCAAATAACCTGGGTAACCATTGAGGTTCAATGGCTTGTGCTCGTCAGCAAGATAGGTAATCTTGTTGGCGATGTGAGTGAGGTTGAGGTTGAACGACCAATTGAAGTTCTTGCGACGGATGATGTCTGCACCCAACTCCAACTCAATACCCTGGTTGACCATATCACCGACATTAGCGTAGTAACCGCTATAACCGAGTGAAGAAGGTACCGAGAAGTAGAACAACATATCGGTAGTCTTACGGTGGAAGTAGTCGATGTTACCATAGAGACGACCCTGGAAGAAACCGAACTCGGCACCGACATTCAAGTTACCGTTGGTCTCCCAAGTGATGTTAGGGTTACCCTTCGAGTTGAAGAGTACTGCCACCTGACCATCGTTGTTAGCGTAGGTGTAGGTATCGGTGTAGCGATAAGCACCAATCTCGTCGTTACCCTGCGAACCATACGAAGCCTTAACCTTCAACATATCCACGAATGGAGCGTTGAACCACTTCTCACGGTTGATCAACCACGCTGCACCAATCGACCAGAAGTTACCCCAACGGTGATCCGGATGGAAGCGTGACGATGCATCACGACGATACGAAACGCTACCGAAGATACGGTTGTCGTAGTCGTAACCTGCACGGAAGAAGAATCCCTCGGTGTTGTACTCGCCGGTGTAAGAGTTCGAGCTTGCGCCATCCACTACTGCACCTGCCAACTCATCGTTGTCGTACGAAGCCAACATAGTCTTGTATGCCGAGAGGTAGTACGACTGGTTGTTATAGTACTCGTGACCGAGCATAACATCCACAGTGTGGAAACCTGCGAAGGTCTCCTTGTACGAAAGCAACTGCTGCAAGTTGTAAGCCAAGCCACGGCTGTGACCCTTACCTACCGAACCACCCGACGATGCGAACTGTCCGTAGTATGGGTTGCTGGTGCTGGTCATACGGGTCTCATCCACATTGGTCGAAGCGTTGATAGTGAGCTTCAAGCCCTTGTAGAGGAGGAAGTCTGCAAAACCATTCACGATGAATGCGTTACCCTCGCTGTACGACTTGTTCAACCAGCTGGTCTGCAATGCGTTCGAGTCTGGCAACAAAGGACGAGTGTGACCTGCATTACCCTTCGAACCGTAGTCATACATCTGGTAGCCGTGCTCGTCGATAATGATATTACCCTTTCCGTCACGGATATAAACCGGATAGATAGGAGCCATCTGCGATGCAAATGCAAAGATGTTAGCAGTCGAACCGCTCTCACCCTCGCTGTCGTTACCATTGCTCCAACGGTAGTGAGTGTATGCCATATTAACACCAACCTTCAACCACTTCTTTGCCTGGTAGTCAGCCTTCAAACGAGCAGTCAAACGATTCATCTCCGAGCTCTTGATGATACCTGTGTTGTCGAGGTAACCAATCGAAGTGTAGAAGTTAGAACGCTGTGTTGCGCCCGAGATGCTCACATTATACTCCTGACGGAACGATGTGCGATAAGCCTCATCCATCCAGTTGTCAGGGTAGAGCATATACTCCTTACCATCGTAAGATACTACATTACCGAGCTTTGCAGCTGGGTTGAGCTTGCCGTTTGTACCGATGAGGTACTGACCCTCAGGTACATCATATACATTGTAACCCAAACCACCGGTACCATTGCCTGTCAAGCCGAGAACTGCATCCAAATATGGATTCTTCGAGTTGTTGCTCTTGTAGTAGTTGTAGAGAGCAGCATAGTGAGTCTCGTAGTACTCGCCAGGATTCTTGATGAGGTCATACTCCTGCAATGCACGAGAGTTCACACCCCACTTTGCATCAACATTTACAACAGCCTCGCCTGCACGAGCATTCTTGGTGGTAACCATAATCACACCGTTAGCACCACGAGCACCGTAGAGTGCATTCGAAGCAGCATCCTTCAATACGGTCATCGACTCGATATCGGCCATGTTGATGTTGTTCAAGTCGCCATCGTATGGCATACCATCGACAATCCACAATGGCTCCTTACCTGCGTTGATGGAACCGAAACCACGAACACGGATAGATGGGCCTGCGCTGAGATCACCCGACGAAGAGGTCATCTGCAAACCTGCAACCTTACCGCTCAATGCAGTTGCTGCGTTCGAGGTCTGAATCTTCGACAAATCCTCCGAAGAGACAACCTTAGCCGAACCTGTAAATGCCTCCTTCTTAGCCTCACCGAAAGCGATGACGATGACATCGTCGATAGCCTTCGAAGCCTCTTTGAGAGTTGCATTTACGGCCGTTTTGCCATTGATGGCAACTTTGGCATCCTCGTAACCGATGAAGGAGAATACAAGCGTTCCGTTTACCGGAGCGTCGAGTATGTACTTACCCTGCAAATCGGTCGAAGTACCAAGTGTGGTACCCTCTACCACTACGGTAGCACCGACAACCGGAGATCCGTCCGGGCCGGTAACTGTACCCGTAATCTGCTTATTCTGCGCCAATACCGAAGCACAAGCGAACAGAATAGCAGCCATTGTTAGTACAATTTTTTTAACCATAAGCATTTGTTTTTAATTATAATTATATATAAATATATGTGCGTTTTCGTGCAAAGATATAAAATTACAATGTTACCACCAAAAAATGCACGAATAAAAATGCGTGATTTTGAGGGTCTATCGCAAAATAATTATCATTTAGTTTCAATTTGTAAGTAAAACCCCAATAAAATGTGTTAAATTAAAATGTAAAAATTTTAATAATTCAATAGGGTGCGATTTTGCTCTATTTTGGGGCTCTTTTTGTCTTGGTTTCTCTGCAAAATCGAGCGGAGAAATGGGCGAAGTTATAAAATATAAGCATTATAATATGATGAATAAATGCATAAAAATGCACGACAATGGAGTGCTGTTTATGGCATTGCGGAGGTTGTTGGCGGTCGGTGAAAATGGCTGCATTTTTGGTCGATTGAGCCGTTCGCTTAAAAAACTGAAAGTTTTTCTATTTTTCGCTTTCGGTTTTGCATTTTGTTTCGTATATTTGCGCCAATAAAAGAGATTCTAACAAACAAACAGTTTCAAAAATGAAAGCTATCGTTAAAACCAATTTGCAGTTGCCCGGTCAGACTGCTCACTATGTAGGTAAGGTGCGTGATGTTTATAGCATCGAGGGCGACTATCTTGTAATGGTCGTATCGGATCGTATCTCGGCATTCGATGTTGTTTTGCCTGAGGGTATTCCATTCAAGGGTCAGGTGCTCAACCAGATTGCAGCGAAGTTCCTCGACGCAACTACCGATATTCTCCCTAACTGGAAAATCGCTACTCCCGACCCAATGGTTACCGTAGGTCACAAGTGCGAGCCTTTCAAGGTGGAGATGGTTATCCGTGGTTACCTCTCGGGTCACGCTTGGCGTGAGTATAAGGCTGGCAAGCGAGTAATTTGCGGTGTCGAGATGCCGGAGGGTATGGTCGAGAATCAGAAGTTCCCAACCCCTATCATCACCCCTACAACCAAGGCAGCAGAGGGTCACGACGAGGATATCTCGAAGGAGGAGATTATCGCACAGGGTATCGTATCTCGTGAGGACTACGAGCAGTTGGAGAAGTATACTCAGGCTATCTTCCAGCGTGGTACCGAGATTGCTGCCAAGATGGGCTTGATTCTTGTTGATACAAAGTATGAGTTCGGTAAGAAGAATGGTGTAATCTACCTTATGGACGAGATTCACACCCCAGACTCATCTCGCTACTTCTACGCTGAGGGTTACGAGGAGCGTCTTGCTAAGGGTGAGAAGCAGAAGCAGCTCTCTAAGGAGTTTGTTCGTGAGTGGCTTATGGCAAACGGCTTCCAGGGTCAGGATGGTCAGAAGGTGCCAGAGATGACTCCTGAGATTGTATCGAGCATTACCGAGCGTTACATCGAGTTGTACGAGAATATCGTAGG
>JAFVVS010000066.1 GCA_017502025.1 Alistipes sp.
CGACGGATAACATAACCAGCCTTCACATTCGATGGCAACTGACCGTCAGCAATCGAGAACGCGATAGCGCGAAGGTGGTCAGCGATAACTCGCATTGCCACATCGGTAGCCTCCTCCTTGCCGTATGCCTTGCCCGACATATCGGACAAAACCTTGATGGTCGATTGGAAGACATCGGTATCGTAGTTCGACTTCACGCCCTGCATAACCATACACAAACGCTCGAAGCCCATACCTGTATCGACATGCTTTGCAGGCAGTGGCTCCAACGAGCCATTAGCCTTGCGGTTGAACTGCATAAACACAAGGTTCCAAATCTCGATAACCTGTGGGTGACCCATATTCACCATCTCACGACCAGGCTTCTCGGCAATCTCCTTTTCGTCACGAAGGTCGAAGTGAATCTCGCTACAAGGACCGCAAGGACCTGTCTCGCCCATCTCCCAGAAGTTGTCGTGTTTGTTACCACGAATGATGTGGTCCTCGGCGATACGCTCCTTCCAGATGTCGTAAGCCTCCTGGTCGAATGGCACGCCATCCTCCTCCGAGCCCTCGAATACGGTTACATACATACGCTCCTTTGGCAACTTGTAGACCTCGGTCAAGAGCTCCCACGCCCAAGCGATAGCCTCCGCCTTGAAGTAGTCGCCGAAAGACCAGTTACCGAGCATCTCGAACATTGTGTGGTGATAGGTGTCGTGACCTACCTCCTCCAAGTCGTTGTGCTTACCCGATACACGCAGACACTTCTGCGAGTCGGCTGCACGAGGAGTCTTGCGCTCGGCATTGCCGAGGAAGATATCCTTAAACTGGTTCATACCCGCATTTGTAAACATCAAAGTCGGGTCGTTCTTCACTACCATAGGTGCCGAAGGCACGATTGTGTGTTGTTTCTCTGCAAAAAAGTCGAGAAACGCTTGGCGTATTTGCTTAGAATCCATTTGTGTATAATATTTTTAATTTCAATGCGTTATAGTATCGATTTGCGCCCGTTGTGCGCACGCACACGCAAAATCGGTTGCAAAAATACAAAATTTACTGTAATTTTGCGCAAGAAAAGTAAGTTTTTCGCATTGAAAGAGGATATTCGCAATACAAAAGGTGCTTTAAGCACCTCCAAACGACGAAACCGATACAACATTTTACGACAAGTGTTGATTGGCTTCATTGTCATTTCGCTTGCGAATATGGCAATCTCCTACCTCTTCTACACTCCGAAGATGCACCACATAGCGGCAGAAAACCGAGAACTCGTATTGAAATACGAGATTTTGCAGGATCGCATCGCCTCTATGCAGAGCAAAATCGAGGAGATTCGTCACCGTGACCACTTTGTCTATCGACGACTTTTTTCGAGCGACACACTCGCCTTGCAGGGCATCTACACGCCATATCCCGACTCGAAGTACGCATCGCTTGCGGGCGATGAGTACTCCGAGCTGACAACATCGACCTGGAAACAACTCGATGCAGCACGACGCCAGATATATGCCGTATCACGCTCGCTCGACGAGGTGCAGCTACTCGCCAAAGATAAGGAGCAGATGTCGCTCGCCATACCCGCAATTTGGCCTATCGACCGCACCCGTTTGAAGGCATTTTACGCCTTCGGCGTACGCAAGAAGCACCCTATCCTCAAAATTCGCACCATGCACAAGGGTGTCGATATGTCCACTGACTATGGCGTGCCGGTCTATGCTACGGGAGATGGCGTAGTCGAGAAGGTTGATCAGGGCAAGCGTCGTCGTGGTTATGGTCGCCAGATTGTGATAAATCACAAGTTCGGATATAAAACTCGCTATGCCCATCTGCAAAAGATGTTCGTAAAAGTAGGCGAGAAGGTGCAGCGAGGACAACTTATCGGCGAGGTAGGCTCGTCGGGTGGCTCTACGGGACCACACCTCCACTACGAGGTACTCTATCGCAACCGCAATGTCAATCCCGTGAACTATTTCAACCGCAATATGACCAGCGACGAGTATCGTCAGCTGATGGAGAATATGAAGTATAACGCAACCCTTGAAACCGACGAGGGTGCCTCAAACGACGGCATTTAGAGATGAGCGAGAGCAACAATAAAGTAAAAAAGAGTGGCAGTCGTCGTGCCTTGCAGGCATTGGCGTGGTTTGGTGCTGCCGTGCTCTACTATTTTCTCTTCTCGCTCCTCTTCGACACCCCTGCCGAGTACGATTTGCGCCACTCCACCGACCGTTTGAAGGAGGAGTATGCGACCCTGCTCGAAGAGTACGACTCGCTATCAATGGTGGTTGATAATATCGTCGAACGAGATAGAAATATCTTCGCCATAATGTTCGATTCGGAGCCTTACGACTTCGACTCGGAGTACAACAAACAGCGTGTCGAGTTGCACGAATCATTGCTCGGCAAGAGCAATCGTGAGATGTCCTCCACGCTCGAAACATCGCTCGAAGAGTTGGAGCGCAAAATGAAGTCGCTCGAAAAGAGCTATTCGACACTCGACGAGGAGCTGCAAATCGTTGGCTCAAAGCGAAATAACATCCCTTCAATTCAGCCCGTAACCAACCACGAACTGACACTTTTGACCGCCGCATACGGCACACTTATGCACCCCTTCTACCGCACCTTGCAGTCGCATCAGGGTGTCGATTATGCAGTGCCCGAGGGCACCCGAATTTTCGCCACGGCAGACGGCACTGTCAAGGAGGTAAAAGGTAAGAATTCGACCTCGGGAGTAACCGTTGTAATCGATCACCGCAACGGCTACACCACATCGTACAGCCACCTCCAAAGCGTGAAGGTTAAGCGTGGTCAGCGTGTGCAGCGTGGCGACATCATCGCCCTCTCGGGCAACTCGGGTCTTTCGCTTGCGCCACATCTCCACTACGAGGTGCGTTATAACGGTATGCGAGTAGATCCTATTCACTACTTCTTTATGGAGCTTACACCCGATGAGTATCAGCGCATTATGCGTATTGCGCAGTCGGGTATGCAGTCGTTCGATTAACCCTTTTTCACGATGCAGATAAAACTTATTATTCTCGACTTTGACGGCACACTCGCTTCGACCGCCGATGCCCACACCAAGGCGTATATTATGGCGCTGAAAGAGAGTGGTATTCGTCTCAGCGAGGAGGAGTATCGAAATCGTTTCTTCGGCGTGCGCTGCTCCGAATTTCTGCGAACAATAGGAATCACCAACAAGGAGGATATGGAGCGAATTCGTCTGCGCAAGATAGAACTCTACCCTACCTTCTTCGACTCGGTGCGCCTGAACGAGCCATTGTGGCACTTCGTGCAGGATTTCCGTGCGCAGGGCGGCAAGGCGTGGATTGTATCGACAGGACAGAGAGATAATATCGAGAATGCTATGCGTTATCTCGGCATCGAGGGGATGGTTGATGGAATAGTTACATCTGACGATGTCGTCGAGCCGAAGCCCTCGCCCGAAGCGTTCCTGAAAGCTATGGCGATTGAGGGCGTAACACCTGCCGAAACGCTCATCTTCGAGGATTCCGAGGTCGGTTTAGCAGCTGCCAAGGCGAGTGAAGCAGCATACTTCAAGGTAAAATTGTAGATTACTATATATTATAGAGGTAATCGGGAGGGGGTAAAGGCGACTATTTTCAATTTTTTTAATTTTTTTTGAGAAAAAGTTTGCAGATTAAAATTTTTGATTTACCTTTGCACTCGCAATACAACAACGGGATGTAGCGCAGTCCGGTTAGCGCA
>JAFVVS010000067.1 GCA_017502025.1 Alistipes sp.
AAAACGAGGACAACCACACAATGCCTATAATATCATCATAACCGATACCAAGCAGAGGCAACCCCTCTGCTTTTTTTTGTGTCGTTGTCCGAGCTTTCGGGCGGATATTCCTATGCTTTTCGTAGGCAACCGCAAAAAAATGAAAAATCTTTGCTCTTGTTCCAAACCTTCCCGGACAAGGGTCCCCTATACTTTTTATGAAGCGACCTCAATCGCACAGACAATACATTTATGTTTAACAAATAAAACCAAAACTATGGAAGTATTAACAATTGAACACAGCGCTTTTCAGCAGCTGATTAGCAAAATTGATGCAATGGATGAGTTCATCCGCAAAGCCAAGTTAGAACAGCAAAGTTCCCTCGACGATGATTGGGTAGATGGGCAGGCGGTATGCGAATATCTCTGCATCTGCGACAAGACCCTGCAACGCCTACGCAGTGCCGGCAAAATCACTTACAGCACCATTGGCAACAAGTATTACTATCAGATTGCCGAAATTAAGCGTTGCCTGCGTGCTCACACAATCAAGAGTAGCAAGGAGATGTTGCAAAACCTAATCGCCCACAAGCGTAATAGCAAAGCGAAGGCGAGTGCAAATGTTCAGTAAACCGAAGAGAGGTGGTTCAAATAGAGGCCATCTCTCTTCGATTTTGTCAATTCAAAAATTATTCGTAAATTTGTCGTAAGCAACTGTAGTTCTGAAGTTTGTATGGCAAAGGTCGGACTCAAAAACGACACCTTGAAACAACCCAAGTGTCCCTCGAATTGGGAGTATAGTACTGGGCGAAGGCAATTGCTTGATATACAGTGTGGAGAGTAGATGGACAGAGTCTCGTTTTCCGCTCAACGCACAGCGATAATCAAAAGATTATCGCTTTTTTTGTGCGTTTCGCGGAAGATCCGCGACCATATAGACAATCCCTCCAAACCTCCCTTTGATAAGGGAGGCTTTGCTTGGAGCAGAAAGCGTGAATTTGTGAAAAACTCTTATGTGGGAATTTCGTATCTTTGCGACACATCGCCAGATTTAGGGTGCAATCGCAGTGGGCTATAACTGTGTGGATTGCGAGTAGAGAGAAAAAGTTTCGGCTTTTTCTCTTTTTTGTGTATTTAACAGCATTATATACAACCCCGCCTTTTGTGGACTTTGCAAAGAAAGTTGGGCCGAAAGCAATGGTTTGGATTCATTTTTACTAAAAACAGATTGCTATGTAAAAATCTTTTCGTAAATTTGGAGTGTATTAACATCTAAAATTCAAGACAATATGCTTGTACCTATTATCGTTTGTGGAGTGATTTTGCTCGTATTGATTATTATGTATTTTGTTTATAATAATCGAGAGGTTGCATTGCGAAAAGAGGCGGATGCCCAACGAGGCAAAATAGAGTCGGTGTATGACACTATGTGGAAAGTATTAAAGCAAGAAGCCGGCGTAACCGAACAATATCGCAAAACTTTTGAGGAGATTTATCCCAAGCTTATTGCGGGGCGATATGCTGCTGACGGTAAAGAGTTGATCAAAATGATTAAGGAATCTAATCCTGCGTTTGATACCAAGCTCTACGACAAACTAATGCAAGCAATAGAGGTGCAGCGTGCATATTTTGCCTCTTCCCAGCAAAGAATGCTTGACATTATTCGTGAGCGTGAGACCCTGATAGAATCAATGCCTTCGGGTTGGTTTGTACGCAACAAGAGCAAAATCGAATATGTTGTTATCTCATCTGAGACGACACAAAATATTATCACTTCTCGTCGAGAGGATAATATTGAGTTATTCTCATAGCTCTTCGTTAGTAATATGCATAGGATCGCTTACCTATTTCCGCTACTGACCATTGGGGCCCTGGTTGTATTGTTCCACAATTACGACTTATGGTGGATGTACCTCATAATGGTCTTGGTAAGTGAACTCATTTTGTGGCTTATTATGCGCCGAGTAAGTCGCACAAAAGAGTATTTAAGCGGGTATGCCCTCAATGTTCAGCACCACGAACCGTGGGTGGAAAAAGTTGTGCGAACAGAAACATATACGGATAATAGGGGTAATACACGAACTCGCACAGTTGTAGACTATCATCACCATCCAGATGTATGGGTTATGCCCTTGAATACGGGCGCTGGCACCTATATAAGCCCCGATGTTTACAATCACTATCGTGCCAAATGGGGGACACCCGAGCATTGGATAAATCCGCCTCACTACAATTGTGTCAGCGGCGGTGGTGGACAACTGTACGAATGGAATGGGGTGTATGAAGACGCCGCCACTCATACATATAAGGGACTATATGTCAATTATGTGGTAAATTCCAACTCGATATTTCGAAAAGAGAAATTGAGAAAAGACGATATCGAAAATTATGGATTAATAGATTATCCGAAAATCGAGCGTCGATATTTGGAGCAAGAGGTGGTTTTGCGCTCACCCAAATTACCAGAATGGGTGCAGTTCTCCCCAAAATCACAACGAGCATTTCAGCTGATAAATGCTTTTGCGGGCAATAAGCATCAGATTCATATATTCGTTCTTGTGTTTGATGCAGCACAAGGCATTGCTGCAGCGCTCAAACAGCAAGCTTATTGGAAAGGAGGCAATAAAAATGAATTTGTGGTATGTTTGGGAGTCGATTTTAGTCAGATAGATCCACAAAAAAACGCTTCCGAAAATCCTCAACCTGCGGTTAAATGGTGTAAAGCATTCTCGTGGTGCGATGCCCCAAGACTCGAATCTGCAACGGAGAGTTATTTCATAAAAAATAAGGAGTTGCATCTACTTGCTTTTGCCGAATGGCTGCGAGGACATATGGGTTTGTGGAAACGAAAAGAGTTTAAGGATTTCAAATATCTAGGAGTTCAGTTGTCTGCTGGTCGAAAGGCGATTGTTGCGACTATGACAATGTTATTTTGCATCGTAATAATAGTTATAACTTGTGCCGTGGCAGTCAATAATCGCAGGTACGATTACAATAATAGTGGCGACTACTCAGGTTTGGGCTATGAACTACTTGATGCCTATATTCTTAAGGCACCTTCATCGAAATATTAGCACAACATCTCTATTTTCGAAATTCTTCTTATCTTTGTGCTATGGAGTTGAAGAAGAGGGTTTTGCTTGGGATGAGTGGCGGTACGGATAGTTCCGTAGCGGCAATTCTTCTGCAAGATGCCGGATACGAGGTGGTTGGTGTGACATTCCGTTTCTACGAGAAGGATGGCAACACCGACTATCTCGACGATGCACGGGAGTTATGCCGTCGTCTGGGCATTCAACACATCATATCCGATCAGCGAGAGCTCTTCCAATCGACCATCATCGACTACTTCATCAGCGAATATATGTCGGGGCATACTCCTGTGCCTTGTACCCTCTGTAACAACCGCTTAAAGTGGCCTTTGCTTCGCCAAATTGCCGACGAGATGGGCATCTATCATCTGGCGACAGGACACTATGTCCGAAAGCAAAAAATCGACGGATTTTGGCATATAGCCAACGGCGCAGACGAGGA
This sequence comes from Alistipes sp., assembly GCA_017502025.1. Lineage (GTDB taxonomy): Bacteria > Bacteroidota > Bacteroidia > Bacteroidales > Rikenellaceae > Alistipes. Next base: position 3,514 of record JAFVVS010000067.1, read on the forward strand.
TAAAAACCAATCATTCTTCCTTTGGGGCTTGCCGCAAGATATTTTGGAGCGAATGCTCTTGCCGATGGGCGAACTTACCAAACAGCGAGTCCGTGAGATTGCCGAGGAGCGAGGATTTACGAAGGCTGCACACAAAAAAGATAGTCTTGGTGTCTGCTTCTGCCCGATGGACTATCGTACCTTTTTGCGAGATAGAGTCTCGGCAGAGTCTATTCAGAGGGGGCAATTTGTCGATACCGATGGTAATTTCATCGCTTGGCACGAGGGCTATCCCTTCTATACGATTGGACAACGACGAGGTTTGGGTATAGATCTCAACAAGGCGGTCTTCGTCAAGGATATTGTACCCTCGGAAAACAGGGTTGTTCTCGGCGACTTGCGGTCGTTGGAGCGCAGCGAGATGCGCCTGAAAGAGTGGAACATAATCAACCCTGCGCAACTCTTGGAGCGTGACGATGTTGTTGTAAAAATTCGCTATCGCAAGCAGGAGAATCGTTGTAGTGTTACCCTTTTGCCCGACAACACACTGCTTGTTTCTCTTCACGAGCCTCTGACCGCCATAGCACCTGGTCAAGCCGCAGCCTTCTATCGTGGCGATGTGGTATTGGGCGGTGGAATCATTATGGAGGAGTAGTCCGAGCCGATATCTCGTTACGGTACGGGGTCGTAGCCTGAGCCTCCCCAAGGGTGGCAACGAGCGATGCGTTTGGCGGCGAGCCATCCCCCTTTGAAGATGCCATATTTGCGAATAGCCTCGATGGCGTATTGCGAGCAGGTTGGGGTATAGCGACAAGCGGGCGGAGTGAGTGGCGAAATACACCTCTGGTAGAAGCGTATTAAGCCGATAAAGGGTAGTGCCACAATGCGGCGGCAACTACTCAGCAAGCTTTTCCAAAATGCGTTTTGTGGCATTCTCGATAGTTTTATAATCGACCACCTCCTTCGAGGAGTAGATTAGTGCTGCCTGAATCTGGCGAGGATTTTCGCTTGCAAGGAGCAACTCTTTGTTTAGTCGGTATGCCTCACGCATACGACGGCGCACCTTGTTGCGTTTGTTTGCTCGTTTGAGGAACTTTTTTGGTGTCGAGAAGAGAATTTCTGCACTCATCTCCTCGGCTCCCTCGGCATATACCACATATCGCAACGGATAGACAAACCCTCCCCGTCCCTCGGTGAAGAGGCGGCGAATTGCCCCAAATGAGTGCAACTTCTCCGACTTGGGCAGTTTGCAATCCATTGTTTTAGGTATTTTACCGATTATTTCTTCGAGCGGCTCTTCTTGGCGAGGCGGCTCTGCTGTGTGCGGAGGAACTCCTCCTTGCGCTCGTCATTCACGAAGGCTACATCCTCGACCTTCATACCCTTGCGGACATTCTGAATATAGATATCCACCGCTTTTGCGAGCGACGGTGCTGCGGGAGTTGGGGCATTTGCCTTGACGTGGATGCCACTCTCGGTAGCGAGTTTGAGCGTACCCTCGCCAAAGGTGGCGATTGTAGGCATCTCCTCGACCGGCATCTTCTCGCAGATGCTCTTCACATCCCACGGCGAGTAGAGCAATACCATATCGTACTCCTTCAACTTCTCTGCCGATATGTCGGTAGCAACGGTGCGAGCCAAGATAATTGGCGTATAGTTGATGTTGAGGCGGGTGAGGGCCTCAGGAATCTCCGGCTTGTGTGGCTCGGAGAGCGAGAGCAACATCTTCTCGGCCTTGTTCTTCACAACAAGCTCAATCAGTCCCTGGAACGAGCCGTCGGCAAACGAAATCTTACGCTTGCGATAGACGATATACTTTTGCAGGTAGAGAGCAATGCTCTCGGTCGAGCAGATATACTTCATAGTCTCGGGTACCGTAATGCGGGCATCTTCGCAGATGTGGAAGAAGCTGTCGATGGTGGTACGGGAGGTGAAAATAACCGCCGTATGGTCGAGAATATTTATGCGCTGACTGCGAAACTCCTTTGGTGTAACACCAATAACCTTGATGAGTGGGTTGTAGTCGATTTCGAGGTCAAGGCGCTTCGACAACTCAAAAAAAGGCGACTTCTCTAAAATGGGAGGAGCCGGTTGTGCAACAAGAATTTTCTTTATATTATTACTCATATCTTCACTCTCTTTTGGAGCCTATCCACGCACTATCGGAGCCAAGAGCAGCGACAGCGGGAAGAATTCCAGGGCGCAAAGATACAAAAACCAATGGAAAATAGAAAATCTTTGGGCTCGAAAGAGCAAAAAAGTCTCTTTGACGAACAAAATGAGCGTCAAGGAACAGACTGCAATAGAGGTATAAAGGGCCAATCGTGCAACTACACCTTCGGTCAAAAGCACCAGAATAAGCAGTGGCAAGAGCAAGATTATGATAAGGCTGAAATAGAGCAGTTTGATGTGCCAAATGGTGTTGCAGGCGTCGTTTCTGCCACTTACGGCACCGACCACATAGAGCATAAGTCGCTCGCCAAACATCGTTGCCAAAATAGCCACAAGGCTCACACCTCCGATTTTCCACACCGAAAGAGGATGTAACGATGCGAAAAAAGTTTTTGTGATATCGAATACCGATAAGCGCATAACCAGCAACGAGAGCAGCATCACGCCCATAAGACTTGTGAGCAGTTCGATATTTTTCAACTCTGTCGAATAGATATGTATATCGGGGCGATTGCTCTGTTTGCTGAAAGAGGATATGATGAGATAGCGGAAGAGGTCGAAGTGGCGTACCAATATAAATATAAAGAGCAGAGCGACGACTCCTGTGGCTACCTGATAGGCGCCACCCAGCGAGGCAATACCCAACAAAGTGTTATTGTCCGCCTGCTCCGCCAATCGGCTTGCTGTGCCAAAGATCTCTTCTGCCGATATGTTGCTTAATTGCTCCACTGCTTACGCCTTTTTGAGGGTTATACGGAAGGTTGTGCCCTTGCCGAGTTCCGACTCGACGACCGCAATCTTACCTTTGTGATACTCCTCGATGATGCGACGAGAGAGCGAGAGTCCCAAGCCCCAACCTCGGGTCTTGGTGGTATATCCGGGCTCGAAAATGCGCTTCCACTTCGACTTTGGAATACCCTTACCTGTGTCGGACACCTCCACCCACGCATATTTGTGGTCGGAGCCTATCGACACCTTTATCTCGCCGTGACCCTGCAAGGCATCGAGCGAGTTCTTCATAAGGTTCTCGACTACCCACTCGAAGAGTGTGGTGTTTATCTTCGCCTTCACCGTATCGGTTGCCAAGCCGTTGTAGTCGAGGGTCACATTGCGAGGTATGCGCTTGCGGAAGTACATCACAGAGCCACCCACAACCTCGTTCAACGACTCCACCGTAAGTGGGGTCTCCGAGCCGATTTTCGAGAAGCGATCCACAATCTTCATCAGGTGAGTCAAATCCTTCTGCATCTCATCCACCGCCATCTGATCTACGGGTTGCTCACGCAGATACTCAATCCAGCCGAGCAGCGACGATGTCGGAGTGCCGAGTTGGTGGGCTGTCTCCTTGGCAAGACCCACCCAGATGCGGCTCTGCTCGCCCTGCTTCATCGAGCGGAACGCCACAAATACCACCAATACGAAGACCACGATAATCAAAATCTGGATGTATGGGAAGATGTAGAGCGTTTGCAGTGTCAGCGAATGGCCATAGAATATGATGTGGTTGTGTGCCGATGTCCACCAAAAGCGCACCACAATAGGTGTGTTATCCTTCGCCATACGGTCGAGCACACGATGCAGTCGCTCGGGCGAGTTTATAACCTCGGGTGGTATGAGGTGCGAGGATATGACACGCAGATTTTCGTCGGTGATGATAAACGGAATATTGTTGCGGTTGTTGATGATGCTTGTTACGAGGGGGTCGTTGATATAGTCGCCCATAGCATCCCTATTCACTCGCTCCATAGCGGCAGCCCACAACTCCACATCGTGCTTCTCCTTGCGGTGGAGAGTCTCCGCCATTCGATTGGTGAGCAGGAGCGAGACGGCGATGAAGATGGTAGCGAGTACCAAAACAACTACTCGACCATTCTCCAAAACCTTATTTTTCAGTCGCAACAACATCTCTTTGTCCCTTCTCTCTATCCCTTCTCTTTGTCCCCTTCTCTTTGCCTCCTCTTGCCGTCGCCTACTTGCGTGCGGTATCCTGCTTGGTGGTTATGCGCTCATACTCCGCCTTGTTGGCGAGGAGTTTTACAGCCTCCTGCACCTCCTCGTCACCTCCGAGCGAGTTGGCAATCACACCTGCGGCGTAGGCGTAGCGCAATACGATATTCTGATTTATCTGCTCGGTAATCTCCTTGCGGAAGGTCTCCAAATTGCTGCGCTTATCATCTTTCAACCCCTTGTCGATGGTTGCGAGGGCCTCGTCGAGCGAGGTGTTACGCTCCTTGGCAAGCGACTTGCGCAACTTTTCGAGTGCTGCTCTCGACTCCGACTTGTAAGGGATATCTTTCTCCATTGCCAGCTTCACAAAGTCGGCATAATCCTCGTCGGTAATCGAAAAACTCTTGACATCTATCGGCTTCGAGCCGTTGCGACGGATGTAGTCGTCGCCAAAGTCCTCGATTATGCCCATAAGGTAGAGCGTAACGGCAAACGAACTTATGTATTTAGGCTCAAACTTCCTGTCGGGCATAATACCTCCACCGTCGTAGACCTTGCGACCTCGGGCGGTCTTGAACTCCTTAATCAGCGAGTCGGCAACCTGCTCGGCACGACCATCGGTGGAGTAGTTCACCGCCTGAATGCAACGACCCGAAGGAATATAGTATTTACCCACCGTAATCTTGGCGTAGGAGTTGTAACCGAGTGGCGTTGTACCCTGCACCAAGCCCTTGCCGAAGCTGCGCTGACCGATAAGGACTCCTCGGTCGAGGTCCTGAATTGCTCCCGCCACAATCTCGGCTGCCGAGGCGCTATTGCCATTTATCAACACCGCCAATGGGATGTTCGGAAGGAGTGGCTCGTACTCGGTGAAGAGCTTGTGCGACTTCTCGCCACGACCTCGGGTCTCGACCACCATCGTACCCTTAGGCACAAAGAGCGAGAGCACCTTAATTGCCGACTGCAACACGCCACCGCCATTGTTGCGGTAGTCGAGGATAAGTGATTTGAGCTCGCCCTCGCTTTGCAGACGCTGAATTGCACCACGCATATCGTCGTAGCACTTGTCGGTAAAGTCGGCGTGGCGGATGTAACCCACACCCTCGGCAACATAGCCGGCATAGGTTATGCTCGGTATGACGATGCGACGACGACGGATTTTCAACTCCTCACGCTCGCCCGAAAGCAACTTTTCGACCGTAATGGTTACGGTGGTGTTTGGCTCACCACGAAGACGCTTGCTGATCTCGCTGACATCCTTCTTTGCCATATCCTCGCCATTTATGGCTACGATTTTGTCGCCAATCTTCAAACCGCACTCATCGGCAGGCGACCCCTTGTATGGCTCGGCAATGATGACATAGTCGCCCTTCTTGCGAATCAGCGCACCGATACCGCCATAGCGACCTGTGGTCATCGCCTCGAAGTCGGGCATATCCTTCTCGGGGATAAAGTCGGTGTAGGGGTCCAACTTCGATGTTATGCCCTTGGCTCCATTCTGCATCATCTCGTCGGCATCGACCTCATCGACATATTGCGTCGAAATGGCGTGCATCAGATTGACCATAATCTCCATATTGCGCCCCAAACCGAAGTCGTTGCGTGTGGCAAAGAGGGTTGTGGTGCAAATCGCCACAACCACCACTGCCCAAAGAGTATATTTTACAAACTTACGCTTCATCTATCTCTTAACTCCTAACTTCTAACTCCTAACTCCTAACTCTCGTTAAATTTCTCCTCGCTCTCGGCGATGTTTGTTTGTGATGTATCGCTCGGCATCGAAGGCGATGCGAACAGAGGAACTGCGCAGACCTTCAACCTCAATTTGGGTGCCGTTTTGGCGCACACGCACCTCATCTTCGAAGAGGCGTACCACTCGGCGCAAACCATCGGCACGATAGACCAACTCTTTGTCGTTCGCTGCCACCAATTTCAGACCTGCAACCTCGGCAGCCATATCCAACTCCTCACGGTCTGCCACGATATCGCCCTTGAACGAACGCTTCGCAAAGCCGAAGAACGGATAGGTCGTAGCCAACAGAATAATGCCTACCACCATTCCCCAACCTCGCCAGGTGGCAAACATCAACTGCCAACGCTGTGCGAAGGTTATAGGCAGATGCTCTGTGTAGTGCACAAATGCCATAAATGCCACATACAAAACGCAAAATGCGATCAAATATTTTACACTTCTCAAAAGGTGCTTTTTCATATAATTTTTAATTCTTAATTTTTCATTTTTAATTTATGGAAGCGATTGCGTCAGCAATCTCTTCCATCAGCCACTTTGGTGTTGAGGTGGCACCGCAGATACCGACACTCTCAACCCCCTCGAACCACTCGGGCTGCAACTCGCTCGACTCCTCGATGTTGTAGGAACGCTCATTTACCCCACGGCAGATGTCGTACAGCACCTTGCCATTGCTCGATTTGCGACCGCACACAAAGATTACAACATCGTGCTTTGCAGCAAACTCTCGCAGATTATCCTCTCGGGAGGATACTCGGCGGCAAATGGTATCGTCGGCAGTAAGCATCTCCTTGTTCGGAAGGCGTTGGCGCATCCTCTCGGCAAGGCGACGGAACTTCTCGACACTCTGCGTGGTCTGCGAGAGGAAGTATATCGGGCGGGTGAAGTCTATCTGCTCCAAATCCTCCTCGCACTCTACAACAACGGCCTGCTCCTCGACCTGTCCTGTAAGACCAACCACCTCGGCGTGACCTCGCTTACCCAAGATAACCACCGTGCCGCCCACCTCGGACATCTCCTCATATGCCTTTTTGACCTTGCGTTGTAGAGCCGCCACTACGGGGCAGGTGGCATCCACAATCTCCACGCTACACTCCCTTGCAAGGGCGTAGGTGCGTGGTGGTTCGCCGTGGGCACGGATAAGCATTCGCTTGCCTTCGAGAGTGGGAATATCCTCGTGCGAAATGGTGCGCAACCCTAATGCTTCTAGCCGTTGCACCTCCATTCTGTTGTGAACAATATCGCCCAACGAGGCCACGCTACCGCTCTGCAAAGCCTGCTCCGCCTCGTTGATTGCCCGCACTACGCCAAAGCAAAAACCCGAATGTTCGTCAATCTCAACACGCATACAAACGGAAAACTGAAAACGGAAAGCGGAAAACTAATTTTGCATTTTGCATTTTGCATTTTACATTTTGTATTCTGCATTCTGCATTTTGCATTTTGCATTCTGCATTTCCGCCTGCACTCGTTGAAACTCTCTATCAAACCACTCCATCTGCTCGGGAATGGTCATATAGCTGTTGTCGAGAACAATCGCATCCTCCGCCTGCTGCAAAGGCGAGATTGCTCGGCTCATATCGGCCTTATCTCGTGATACGACATTCTCCAAAATCTCCTCGAACGATACATTGTCGCCCTTGGCGGTGAGTTCGGCATAGCGACGCTCGGCACGCACCTTCGGATCAGCCGTCATAAAGATCTTCAACTCGGCATCGGGGAATACCACAGTGCCGATATCTCGACCATCCATCACTACGCCCCTCTTGCGACCCATCTCCTGCTGCATAGCCACGAGCTTCTCTCGCACCTCGCCAATAGCACTTACGGGGCTTACGCAGTTCGACACCTCGATAGTGCGAATCTTTCCCTCGACGAGGTCGCCATTTACATAGATGTCGCTTGCGCCACGCTGTGGGTTGAAGCGGAAGGTTATCGAAATATCCTTCAAAAGAGCAACCACCGCATCCTCATCGACGATGCCCGAACGGATGGCTCCGTGTTCGAGGGCGTAGAGGGTTACGGCACGGTACATCGCTCCGGTGTCGATAAAGATATAACCGAGGCGCTGTGCAATGCTCTTTGCAAAGGTACTTTTTCCGCACGACGAGAAACCGTCGAGGGCAATGATGATTTTCTTGTTAGATTGTTCCATTTGGGGTAGTTGTGATAACTGTCGAAAGTATTGTTATAATACCGAGCAGACATATTATTATGCCCGCTATGCGGTTAATTGTGCGCATGTGATGTGGTCGGAATGAACGACGGAAGCGGCTGATGAGCAGCGTGAGCAAGAACCACCACACCGTTGCTCCGCCAAAGAAACCTCCTATGGTAAGCAGACTCGTAAATATCGAAGCGATGTCGGTCGAGCCATTGTGCGACGCCACGCCAAACATAGCAAAGAAGGCGAGCAGGTAGGGGATAATGGTTACGAAGTTGGCAATCGTAAAGCCGAACATCGACGAGAAATCTCGCCACGGAGTGTTCGACACCGTGCCGTCGGGCTTAACCTTCTGCGAAGGCTTTTGCAGGTAGATTACCACACCCACAATCACCACAAAGAGTCCGCCGACAATCGAAAGAATATGTCGGTATCGCTCAATCTGGGCGTGCATCAGGGCGTAGAAGAAGAAAGCGACGATAGCCATAAGGGTGTCGGCACACACCACGCCCATACCCGAGATAAAGCCCGAGCGACGACTCTTGTTGAGCGTTCTTTTGATGCATAGTACCGCTACGGGTCCCACTGTAACAGAGGATATCAAACCTACGATAAAACCTCGCAATACGATGTCTATTATGTTCAGTAACATCTCTTTTTCGATTAAAAATTGGTCACAAAAATGCAAACTACCTCGCAAATATATTAAAAATATATTAAAGTTGCTATATCCGACCAATATTTGCATCTGCATTTTGTGTGCCTTGTGTAATTTATTGTTGAAAACTTATTTTGCGAAAAGGGTTTGTGAGCAAGATATTTGCCTATATTTGTAACATCAAAAAATAAAACCAAGAAGCTATGAACGAAAGAAATCAACAAGGAATAGATGTAGAGTTGGATCAGGAGGTTGCGATGGGTCACTACTCGAATATGGCTATTATCTCGCACTCTTCTTCGGAGTTTATTATCGACTTTGTGTCGGTGTTGCCCGGCTTGCCAAAGCCAAAGGTTTGCTCTCGTGTCATCCTCACACCCGAGCACGCCAAGCGATTGCTCTTGTCGTTGCAGGAGAATATCGCTCGCTATGAGAGCAATGTTGCCCGCATCGAATTGCAACAACCACAAGGCCCTCACGGCTTCAAAAGACACGGCGAGGCGTAATAAATCGCTTTACAATACAACGAAGAGCGTCTATCCAGGCGCTCTTTTGTGTTGTTGGGGCGCATAGGGAGATTGGGGAGGTTAGGGAGTTTAGAGAGATTAGTGAATTTAGGGAGTTTAGGGAGATTAGAGAATTTAGAGAATTTAGGGAATTTAGTGAACCGTCAGTCTACCCCCATCACCCCTACAACCCCTATCATCCCCATCGCCCCTATTACCCCTATTTTGTATTTTGGGGTTTGGGGTTTGGGGGATAGGTAACACCAACTCGGCTTATGGAATATATCACTACCGACCCCTATCGTACAAGGACAACAAATCCCTATATCGACGGTACAGGGATAAGTTTGCCGATTCTCTTTAATGGAGCAAACTTGTTTGCGACAAGCCCCTGAGAAAGTGCAAAAGAAGAAAAAGAACGTTTGGGTGAAGTGGGTATCAATTGCAGCTTGTTTTTGCATAATGCTTACTGCATCGTTTACTATTTTGCCCCACTTGCTTGATCGCAATGGTGACGATAATGCTGCAATAGCATATATCTTTTCTTCTTATGACAGTAATTCAAGCAAGCCACAACCTTCGCTGATTATTACCGCTACTGTTGATGCTTATATCAACAAGAATAACGTCAATAACGGTGTGTTAGATCTGCTTGTAGGACTTGCTACCAAAATAGATTATTCCACTATGGAAGAAAGCCATTATCCCGATAGAACTATATTGACAATAGAAACTAACGGGTTGCCAATCAATAATTCTGACGTGAAAATTGAAGAAGAACACGAAATAACAGATCCTAAATATCAATGTAATGATGAAGTGGACGGAGTATTTCAAGACAATTACCCATCATATCACCAGAAGTATTATATCGA
>JAFVVS010000068.1 GCA_017502025.1 Alistipes sp.
CCGAGAAGATTGCGGCGATGTTCATTGACATGTGGAAGAGAATGAAAAGCACGAGGAAACAACCCGAGATGCTCATCACCAACTTTCTTCCGAGAGATGAATTAGTTAAAAAACAGCCCATAATTTTAATTAAATTTAAGATTTGTGTATATTTGTGAAAAGTTTGTTCTGTCGTTTGCATTCGATGCACGCACACGCACGCATACCTAACTACAAAGATAGTCATTGTTTGCGGAATAACAATACTTTTTGACGATTTTTTACCTCTAAAAACAATGTTTTTATGATTTTGAGCGACAAACGCACGGTGCGCCGAGCCGTAAGAGCCGAAATTGCAAAGCTCTCTGCCGAGGAGCGAAGTGCGCTTTCCTCGCAGATTTTCAGCAAAATAGCCTCCTTGGAGCAGATTAAACAGGCCTCGGTCGTTGCACTCTTCGTTGCTCTGCCCGACGAGCCTCAAACAGCCGACTTCATCGAGCAACTTTCGCTCCAAAACAAGCGAGTTGTCACGCCTCGCATCGAGGGCGAAGTGATGAATTTTTATGACATCTCCGAAGGTGTCGAAGTCGGTGCATTCGGCATTATGGAGCCCCTCGCCACCACACCCATCGACCCCGCCGAAATCGATGTTATGGTGGTGCCCGGCGTAGCCTTTACACGCCACGGAGCACGCCTTGGCCGAGGCAAAGGTTTTTACGATAAATACCTATCGCTCAGCGATTTCCGAGCTTACACCATTGGCGTATGCTATCCGTGCCAGATAGTGGAAGAACTACCTTCCGAGGAGCACGACAAAATGCTCGATACTATTGTATCGATTTAAGTTTTTTACTACCTTTGCAGATATAAACCTAAAATATATATGAAACTTCGACTCACAACCCTGCTTTCGCTGGTTGCATTTTTGGCAATTTCGGCTTCGGCACAGACTCCGCAGCAAGAGGTCAATCTCAACGATATGACCTTTGTGCGACAATCTTTTGTGCGCAACTTCTACAACTCGCAAAAGGTTATGAGTCAAATAAATATGGAGGGTACAGAGCTCTTTTTGAAGAACTCGGCAAACATCGTCGTCGAGCATAGCACAGTTGCGCCAAAGCTCTCACAAGAGGGTCGCACACTCCTCATCGGAGCCGACAACGAAGGCTCGTCGGCAATACTTCGAGTGGGTGCATTTCACCCATATCTCGGCTACGAAGTGACCTTCTCCGAGGTGGGCAAAGGCGAGGTTGTCGGCATCGCATTCTACCCCAACAACGACAAAGGCGAGGTGGTAAAAACCATCTACCGAGATGGTAAAATCGTCTCGGTTTTGGAGCAAAACGGAGAGGAAAAAATTCTTGCCGAAGCAGCAACCGAAAAGAGCAAAAGTATCTCATTGCGAGTGCAATACACGGGTATGCGCTTCCACATTTTCCGTCTCTACGACAATGGTGTGGCGAAGTTGTTATACAGCGTTGCGCACGACAAGCGAGCAATCGACAGTTGCATAAAAGATTCGTTCGGAGTATATGTTTCGTTGCCTAAAAATGGCAAGGTTGTACTCCACAAGGCTCAGAGCATTCTCTCTTGCGGTACGGGTCAGGCAGACCCTCAAATTGTGCAGACAACCGACGGCACTCCGCTTATTCGTGACGGCAAGTTGTATGTATGCTTCACTACCCGAGGTTTCGAGCAGATTAGAGATTCCTACCAGGGCGTCTATTCGCTCGACATCGACTCCTACGAGTTGAAGTTGGAGGGCGCACTCTTCTTCGGCAAGGGCGATGGCAAGATTTACGGCTTCCACGCCACAAAGGTTGTTTATGACGAAGCAAAGGGCGAATATCTGGTGATGACAACCACCCATGCCGACACCCACATCCTCGCCTACTGCTCGACAAAGAGCGACATTCTGCACGGAATGCACTTCTTGGAGTGCAAGGAGTTGGATTTCCCGCACAACTACTCCCGAGCAAAGCACCGTGGCACCGAAGATCCCGACTTCTTCTACGACAGCGAGGTAAAGAAGTGGCGATTGGCATATTGCACAATGAAGAACAAATCTTGGACCACCTTCCTCTGCGAAAGTGAGAATTGGAATGGTCCATACGAGATGATTGCCGAGTCGCCAAAGAACAACAACACAGGTTTGCGCATCACCACCGTAGGCGGTCGTCGCTATGTTTTGAGTGGCGGACCCGGCACTACCTATTATATATATGACTACCCAACCCTCCGCTACGAAGGCACTTTCCAGCAGCAGTATGCCAACGGAGGTTTCCGAGGTTGGCCTACAATCGTACCTATTCCATACGGAAATTACGAGCGTTACCTCTGGATAACATTCGACCGAGGAGCGCAGACAGGTCGCTACTCCTACGGCACGCTCTACTTCTACCTGGGTGATAAGATGTGGCGCAAGGAGAACTAATAATTGAGGAGAATGAGGAGGTTTTGCCCATATATAATAGTGACAGCCCTGCTCTTGTCGGGTTGTATCGACGATTTTGGCGATAGCATACCACATAGCGAGGAGTCTCTGACGCTGACCATATCGTTGGAGCAGAGCAGAACATCGTTGGGCGACAAGTCGGGCGATGCCTACCCCGTATATTGGAGCGAGGGCGACAAAATCGCAATCAACGGAGTATGCTCCGCCGAGGCGGAGATTGACGCATCGAACAAGGCGTGTGCAGAGTTCAGCGTAAGCACATCGCTCCACTCGCCATACTACATTACATATCCCTACACTTCCGCCACCTCTGCCGACTTCCCGAAGGTATTCTTCCCTGCCGAGCAGAGCTACGCCAAGGGCTCCTTTGCAAGCGAGAGCGCTCCGATGTGCGGATATGCCACAAACTTGGGTGAAACCGTCGTATTATCCCACCTTGCAGGCGTTTTGCGCCTACCTATTCAGGCTGATAACGAGGGGATTATACTCGATAAGGTGGTCGTAACATCTACCTCGGACAAACCTCTCGCAGGCATATTCAATGTCGATTGTTCGACCGCTTCAATCTCGCCCAACAAGGGGTGCAGCAGTTCGATAACATACTCATTGCCAGACAATTTCGTACTCCCTACCACCACAGCCGAGCCGCTTCATATCGCTCTGCCTGCGGGCGAAGCGGGCAACTGCAAAATCGAGCTCATAGAGCCTTCGGGCAAGAAGATGGTATGCATCTGGCGACCTACAACCCCCGTAAAGCGTGGCGTGGTGCGAGAGTTCGACACCATAACATACAAGGCGGGCACAGAGAGCGCAATAGCGCCTTTCGTGGGCGTAGAAGAGAGTCTAATTATCCGCTACAACTCGATATTCGGATATGTGAAAGATAGCAGTGGCAACCCCATCAAGGATGTACCCGTAAGCGACGGTTTTACCATCGTTACAACCGACGAGCGAGGTTACTATTCGATTGATATATCGAAAGATACATACTACATCTACATTACCATACCATCGGAGTACGAGGTACCTATCGGCGAGAATGGCGAGGCGTGCTTCTTCAAGAAGTATCCGAGCGACACCCAGCAGTACGACTTTACGCTCACACCTCTTACAGGTGGCAAGGAGAAGCGATTTGCGCTATTCACCTTTGGCGACCCTCAGGTATCGAGCGATGCCACCGTTGCTCGTTTCTATAATGAGGCAGTGCCGAGCATCAAGGCGCATTGCGACGAGGTATCGCAAACGACACCTTGTTACGGCATAACCTTGGGCGACATCATCTCGAACGGCACATCGTCGAACCGAGGTCATCTCAGAATACCTATGCGAGATGGCTTCTCCGTTTCGCAGGTGGGTATGCCTGTATTCCATGTTATGGGTAACCACGACTGCACCTTCTACAACTCGGCACAACCAATATTCCCCGATGAGTACAACTCATCCTACAATTTGGTGGCACAGCGTGAGCACGAGGAGGTTTTCGGACCGGTAAACTACTCTTTCAACCGAGGCGATGTGCATATTATCGGTATGCGAAACATCATCTACACAAGCAACACTGCGCAAAGTGTAAAACTCGGTTTTCTGGATTCGCAGTTGGAGTGGTTGAAGCAGGATTTGGCACTCGTACCGAAGGACCACACCGTACTCTTCTGCGTGCATATCCCGATGATGAAGGATAACACTCTCTACAACACCCCTGCGGTTTTGGAGTTGCTCAACACATTCCCTAAGATGCACATAATCTCGGGACACCGCCACTTTGTGTGGAACTATGAGTATGCAAAGGAGGGCTCGCCATACACAAATCTCGAAGAGCATGTTGTGGGTGCAATATGCGGAGCGTGGTGGAAAACAAATCTGTGTGGTGACGGCGCACCTTGCGGATATGGAGTATTTGTGGGCGAGGGTAAAGATTTGACCGATTGGTACCATATCGGTTATCACGAAGGAATGAATGAGCGTTCGCACCAGATGCGCCTATATCGAGGCAACGCAATTACGGGTGCTGCAAAGCCTGCGGGCGATAGCTCTGCAACAAAGGGTTACTACGCTTTCAATTTCAGCGAGGATACGCTCTTGGCAAATATCTACTTTGCCGATAGCGGATGGAGTGTTAAGGTCTATGAGGATGGCGTATATTCGGGCGATATGACAAAGGTGCCGTATGTGCGTCGCCCTACATTGACAAACTTCATCGGTGACGGCTCGTGGGAGTCGCCATATATGCCTAAAATTGCCACCAGCAACGACACCTATGTTACGGGATTGATGCTCGGACTATTAGGATTGAGCGATAGCACGGGTGGAGCACGAGATGAGTGCTACCATATGTACCAATACAGGTTGAAGAATAAGAATGCCGAGATTAAGGTGGAGGCGATAGACCGTTGGGGCAACATCTATACCGAAACAAAAATCACCGAAGGCACGGACTACTCTATTACAAAAGCAAAATAGGAATAAACTCCGAAGGTTATCACGGCGCAACAGAATTAAGGGTTTGTAAGGGCTAGTAACGGCTAGTAAAGAAGGCGCAGACCCTTACTTGCCCTTAATAGCCCTTACTAGCCTTTACTTGCCTTTACTTGCCTTTATTAAAACTTGCACTAAACTCACTAAATTCACTATATTCTCTACAACTCAATTTCTTGTCAGAAGTCGTGAGATGTGGTGCATCGCAAAAGAAAGACCTTCGGGATAGTACAAGTAGTACAGCCCGAAGGTCTTTACTTTTAGCGATGTGCCGCAGATTGCGGCTTATCACAAGAAATTACAAGTTAGGGTTGATCTTGTGCCAATCCTCTACCGCCGGAATAACACCCATCGCAATAACCTCGTCACGAAGTGCGCAGAGGTGCTTGTAAGACTCTACGAGAGTTGCGTGCTCCTCAGCAGTACCGTGAACTGGGAGAACCTCAACACCATTTGCGTCGAGCTTAGTCTCCATAGCCATCATAATGTTCTTGAACTCGTCGTTGTTTACATAACAACCTGCCGGCCAACGGAATGGCTCGCCACCCATAGCAGCTGCAATCATCTGGATAGATACGAGAGCAGGGCTCTGGAACGACGAACGACCACGGAGGTCGATGATGTTCTTACCACCCTGAATTACACGCTGACGGAGTGCATCCCAATCAGCCTGTGGCATACGCTCGGTGCCGATGATGTCGGTGAGTGGAGTGCCATCAACAGTTGTAGTCGATGCAAACACTGCCATCTGCTCGCCGTGACCACCATAGGTACGAGGGTTTACAACCTTGTCAGCCGAAACCTTCAAGTACTTAGCCAACTCGCTGCGAAGACGAGTAGAGTCGAGAGCAGCAAGAGTAGTAACCTGCGAAGGCTTAACACCTGCATAGATCAAGGTGATAAGACCGGTGATGTCAGCAGGGTTGAAGATAACAACGATGTGCTTTACATCCGGGCAGTACTGCTTGATGTTCTTACCGAACTCAGCAGCGATCTCTGCGTTACCCTTCAACAAATCCTCACGGGTCATACCTGCCTTACGAGCAGCACCACCCGACGATACTACATACTTAGCATCGGTCAAAGCCTCCTTGATATCCGAGGTGAAGGTGAGGTTGATGCCGTCGAAACCGCAGTGGAACAACTCCTCTGCTACGCCCTCCAATGCAGGAGCAAATGGGTCGTAAAGGCAGATGTTCGACGACAACTTCATCATCATAGCGCACTGCGCCATGTTCGAACCAATCATACCGGCTGCGCCGACGATGGTCAATTTCTCATTTGTTAAGAAGCTCATAATTTTGTGTTTTAATTAGTTAGAAAATATGTTTGTGTAAAAATTTAGCCATTAGCTTTTAGCCATTAGCCATTAGCTTTTTCTTATCAGCTAACGCCAATAGCTATAACCCCAATTACTCCTCAATCGGAAGGTGTACCAACTCCACGCCTACCTTCGAGAGGATATCCAAGCCCTCAGTGTTGTGGTATTTCTCCGAGAATACCACTCGTTTAATACCCGCCTGGATAATCAGTTTCGAGCACTCCATACACGGCGAGGTCGTAACATAGAGCGTTCCTCCGTCGCAGTTATTTGCCGACTTTGCAACCTTCGTGATAGCGTTCGCCTCGGCGTGAAGAACATATGGTTTGGTTGTACCCATATCGTTCTCGCATATATTCTCGAAGCCCGAAGGTGTGCCGTTGTAGCCATCCGAGATAATCATCTTATCCTTAACGATAAGCGCACCCACCTGACGGCGCACGCAGTATGAGTTCTCCGCCCAAATGCGTGCCATCTTCAAGTAGCGAATATCCAATTGTCGCTGTTTCTCCTCTGCGTATGCTCCCATGATTATCTTCCGTGACAGTGTTTATACTTCTTACCGCTACCGCAAGGGCAAGGCTCATTTCTTCCCACCTTCTTCTCTACCTGGATAGGTGCCGGCTTCGACTTGTCGCCCTGACCTGCTGCTGCCGCTGCCGCCATACGGGATGCCTGCAACTTATTTACATCGACCTTTGCCTTGTTCTGTCTTGCACGCTCCAACGACTCCTGATTTTGCTGCTGCACAGGGATATAAGCCTTGCACAAGATAGATACAACCTCACGATTAACCTTCTGCAACATCTTCTCGAACAAGCCAAACGACTCGAACTTGTAGATCAAAAGCGGATCCTTCTGCTCATACGAAGCATTCTGCACACTGTGGCGCAACTCATCCATCTCACGCAAGTGCTCACGCCAAGCGTCGTCGATGGTGGTAAACATCACCACCTTCGAGAATACTCGGTATATCTCCGCACCATCGGTATCCTTGCACTTCTGCAACTCGACAGGCACATTGTAGCCGAGGTGTCCGTTGGTGAGCGGGAAGTACATCTTATCCGAGAGGTTATCCTTTCTATCCTCGTAGATCTTGGTCATCACAGGGCGCACGGTATCGGCAACAGCCTTGGCACGACGAGCCACCAACGCCTGCAAATCGGCAACGAGCAACTCTGCCAACTCCTCACGACGAGCCTTCTTATATTTCGCCTCATCGAATGATGGCTGCAAGCCAACCTCACGAATCAAGTCGAACGAGAACTCCTCGAACTCGTAATCCTCGTGCTCATTGAGGAATGCCTCGACATAGTCGTACATCGCATTATTGAGGTCAATCTCGACACGCTCGCCATACAATGCATTGCGACGACGGGTGTAGATAACCTCACGCTGCGAGTTCATCACATCGTCGTACTCCAACAGACGCTTACGGATGCCGAAGTTATTCTCCTCGACCTTCTTCTGCGCACGCTCCACAGCGCTCGACATCATACCTGCCTGGATAGACTCACCCTCCTGGATGCCCATTCTATCCATCATAGCAGCGATACGCTCCGAGCCGAACAAGCGCAACAAGTCGTCCTCGAACGATACGAAGAACTGCGAAGAGCCCGGATCTCCCTGACGACCGCTTCGACCACGCAACTGACGGTCTACACGACGGCTCTCGTGGCGCTCCGTTCCGATGATTGCAAGACCACCTGCGGCCTTAACCTCCTCGGTAAGTTTAATATCGGTACCACGACCTGCCATATTGGTAGCGATTGTTACCTGACCCGGGCGACCCGCCTCGGCAACAACCTGCGCCTCCTGGGCGTGGTGCTTTGCATTCAATACATTGTGCTTGATACCTCTAATCTTCAACATTCGGCTGAGCAACTCCGAAATCTCGACCGAGGTAGTACCCACCAAGACAGGGCGACCCTCGCCTACAAGGCGTACAACCTCCGCAATTACGGCATTGTACTTCTCTCGCTTGGTCTTATAGAGGATATCGTCGTAGTCGTTACGCAAGATTGGGCGATTGGTAGGGATTACCACAACATCCAACTTGTAGATGTTCCAGAACTCCGATGCCTCGGTCTCGGCAGTACCGGTCATACCGCCCAACTTGTGGTACATACGGAAGTAGTTCTGCAAGGTGATGGTTGCAAAGGTCTGCGTTGCCGCCTCAACCTTCACTCGCTCCTTCGCCTCGATAGCCTGGTGCAAACCGTCAGAGTAGCGACGACCGTCAAGAATACGGCCTGTCTGCTCGTCGACAATCTTCACCTTGTTGTCCATTACGACATACTCAACATCTTTCTCGAACATTGCGTAGGCTTTGAGCAACTGATTAACGGTATGCACTCTCTCGGAGCGAATAGAGTAATCATTTAAGAGTTCATCCTTCTTCTGCGCCTTCTCCTCCAACGAGAGCTCCTGCTGCTCCAACTCGGCAATCTCGGCACCCACATCAGGCAACACGAAGAAGCCATCCTCGCCAACACGCTTTGACAACGCCTCGTGACCCTTGTCGGTAAGCTCGATAGAGTTCATCTTCTCGTCGATAACGAAGAACAACTCATCGGTAATCTCCGGCATACGGCGGTTGTTGTCCGCCATATAGATATTCTCGGTCTTCTGCATCTGCACCTTGATACCGGGCTCAGAGAGGAACTTAATCAATGGCTTATACTTTGGAAGGCCCTTGTATGCACGGAAGGTCAAGAGTCCGCACTCCTCCATCTTGCCCTCGGTAGCCAGCTTTCTCGCCTCGGCTACCAAGTTGGTAACAAAGTCACGCTGCAAGCCATAGAGGAACTCAATCGAAGGGCGATACTCCTCGAAGAGTTGATCCTCGCCCTTTGGTACAGGACCCGAAATGATGAGCGGAGTACGAGCATCGTCAATCAACACCGAGTCGACCTCATCGACAATAGCAAAGTGGTGCTTGCGCTGCACCAAGTCCGATGGCGACGACGCCATATTGTCACGCAAGTAGTCGAAACCGTACTCGTTGTTTGTTCCGAAGGTGATATCTGCGAGGTAGGCATTTCTACGCTCCTCCGAGTTCGGCTGGTGCGAGTCGATACAATCAACCGACAAGCCGTGGAACTGATACATAGGACCCATCCACTCGGCATCACGCTTTGCGAGGTAGTCATTCACGGTTACCATATGAACACCCTTGCCTGCCAATGCATTCAAGAACACAGGCAATGTCGCCACGAGTGTTTTACCCTCACCGGTAGCCATCTCGGCAATCTTACCCTTGTGCAACACCACGCCGCCAAAGAGCTGAACATCGTAGTGAATCATATCCCACTTGATGTCGTTGCCACCTGCGGTCCAATGGGTCGAATAGATAGCCTTGTCGCCCTCGATATTTACGAAATCCTTCTTGGCTGCGAGGTTGCGGTCGAACTCATTTGCTGTAACCTCCACCACATCGTTCTGCGCAAAACGGCGAGCCGTATCCTTCATAATGGCGAAAGCCTCGGGCAAAATCTCGTCGAGGACCTGCTCGATTTTGTCGTCAATACGCTTTACGGTCTGGTCGATATCCTTCGAAATCTTCTCCTTCTCCGAGAGTGAGATATTCAAATCCTCCAACTTTGCCTTCTGCTCCACGATATGCGCCTCATCCTCGGCAATAAAGTCTGCTATGCGCTTACGCAATGCTGCGCTACGCTCACGCAACTCGTCGTTCGACAACGCCTCGATAGATGGGTAGATAGCCTTAATCTTCTCGACATAAGGCATAATCTCCTTGCGATCCTTGTCCGCCTTGCTGCCGAATAAAAACTTGATTATACTTGTTAATGCACTCATATTTGTTTGTTGTATTTTTCGTTTTACACTATAAACGCTTCAAAGATAAGAAAATTATCCCGAAAATACAAATGTATTTTAGGGAGTCTGCTATTCGGAGTCGACATAACGCCTAAATGGGCACTTATCGCAGCGCAAATGGCTGCAATACTCCTTGGTGAGTTGAAGGAGGGCTTGCGATTCGAGAGCGTTTTCGGGTTTGATGCCGAGTTTCTGCCAACGATTGATAAAGAGGTTGCTCTCGGCAGGGAGTTGTTCGAGCAGTTCGATACCACGAGAGTCGAGGTCGGTGCGCAGAGTATATTCGGAGTAGAATATTTGCAGTTGCGCAACGACATTTATGCCGAGCATCTGCGCCTTCGTGCGAGAGATTGCGCCTTTGTGCCCCTCCTCGGAGAGAAAGCGTGATGCCCAACGAGGAACGGAGGTATTGCAAAAGAGTTTTTCGACATCGGTGCGTGTGCGACACGAGAGGATATCGTTGAGCAGATGTTCGTGCTGAGAGATGATATCCGCCAACTGCAACAGTCTGATTACTGGATGATTATCGCCAATATGACCCGTGAGTTGCCAATCACTAATCGCCATCTGCTCCAAGCCGAATTTATGGGCGTCGTAGTTGTAAATCTCACGCAGTTCGGCAATCTCTTTGCTCTCCTCGAAGACCTCCGACAGGCGTGAGAGCAGACCCGACGAGCCGAGCAGCAGAGCCTCGACTGTTTGGCGTTGATAGCCCACTTTTGCAAAGTAGCGATATGGCAAGAGCTTCGCCAAACGCTCGTATGAGGAGCGATTTTCCTTGATATCGAGCGAGCGCAACAGCATAAGATATGCCGTTTCGTTCCAATCGTCGGTGGTGTGAAATTTATCTATCAGAAACTCCTGCTTCTGCGCTATTCTATCGAAGCACAACTGCGCCATAACCTCACGGCGATACGAGCGGTCGAGTGCCGCCAACTCCTTGGCGCACGCCCTCTGCGACTCGGCTTGTATGGAGGAAGAAGCAGACATTTCAAGCAGTTAAATGGCTGTTTTTATAGCAAATTAAGTTCGAGGAGGGCCTCCTCGCTCATCATCGACTTATCCCACGCAGGCTCGAAGACGAGGATAACATTCACCTTCTCCACGCCCTGCACCTTTGCCACCTGTGTATTGACATCCTCGACCAACATATCCGCCATAGGGCAGTTCGGTGCGGTCAAGGTCATACGAATAGTCGCCTCGCCCGATGGGTCGTAGTCTATCTCGTAGATCAATCCCAAGTCGTAAATATTTACCGGTATCTCGGGATCGTAGACATTTTTAAGTGTCAGTATTATATCTTTTTCAACTCGTAATATCTCTTCGGGTGTCATCGTATTCTAATTGATAATTGACAATTGATAATTGACAATTTTTATTTTTTTATTCTACCATAACCTAAAAATTGTAAATGGCGATGTTATTTCTTGGATAATGCAACAGCGTAAAGTCTCATCTGCTTAATGGTAGCCAAGAGTCCATTTCCTCGTGTCGGCGAGAGATTCTCTTTAAGACCTATCGCATCGATAAAATAGAGCTCCAAATCGACCACCTCCTGCGGTGTGCGACCGCCCATTGCACGAATCAACAACGCCAGCAAACCCTTGATTATTATGGCATCGCTATCTGCCGAATAGTAGATTTTACCCTCTTCCAATCGAGCATCAACCCACACTCTCGATTGACAACCCTCGATGATATACTCGTCGGTTTTGTGTTCCGGTGCGATTACGGGCAGCGACTCGCTCAACGAGATGAGGTAGTCGTACTTATCCAACCAATCGTCAAACATCGAGAACTCCTCGATAATCTCCTCCTGTATATTGTCTTTAATCATAACTCTCTACTTAATTATTATCACCTCCGAATCGGAGCATTGAGGGCGTTCCACACCCATCAAAGCGGCAAGTGTCGGAGCAATCTGCTCGTTCGACACACGCTCTGCCACCTGGCGAGGAGCCAAGCCTGCGCCACTAACCACAAACGGAATATGGCGGTCGTAGTTATATGCCGAACCCGACATCGCCACACGCTTCGAGTCCAACTCTATGCGCTCGGGGTCGAGCACAATTATCACATCGCCCGAACGACGAGGGTTATATCCATTTTGAGCCAAAGCCACTGCACCCTTTGCAAACTGCGTCGAGCGCATAGCCGTAGCGGTAGTAGCCGCTGCCACACCTCGGTATTGCAAAGCGAAGTTTGCCACCTCGTTCTGCACCTCGGCAAGGCTCATTTTGTGGCGATATACCACATCGTGATTGAGATACAACGAGCCGTCGGTGTAACCCAACACCCAACTATCTTGTCCGTATCGTGCGCTCAAAAAGGCGTTCATTATAACCTCGAACTGGCGAGTATTGAAGCGCAAATGGTCGTTATTGCCCATCTGCGAAGGGCTCATTCCGCTATCCGAAGTGAGTACCACCGCCACATCGTTGCGTGAAGGCAACTGCGCATAGAGGAAGGTCAAAAACTCTGCCAACGAGGCATCCAACGAGTAGAGCATATCCTCGTACTCGATAGAGTCGGTACCATATCGCTCCGCCACAGTTCGAGGAACATCGAGGCAGATATTCAGCACCTTACACTCATCCTCGACATGGAGCGGAAGGAGCGCACTGACCGCACGCTTTGCAAACTCGAAGATTGCCAAGTTGCCCGACGGCATAGAGAGCAAATTCTTAACCCAACTATCCGACACCTTGCGTTGCGAACGAACTCGCTTTGTGTTATCCTTTTCGTAGATTGTGATATCGGTAGCACGACCGTTGCGATAGTAATCTCGGGTGTAGCGACCATACCAGCTATCCGTTGCGAACACCCTGTTCATATCGTCTTTATTGTAGGTGCGCACCCACAATGGCAACTCCGCCATATAGCAATCTGCCGAAGTCCAGCGACCGCTATCATTGAGCCAATAGCACTCACCCTTACGGCCTGCCAAAATCATTGCCGAGAGCGGATTGTGGGCTATTGTGACGGCTCTATTGCGCTCCGACGACGAGAGTACCGCCTCGGAGAGGGTTTGAGTCGAAAAGTGCTGCGTGGTAAATCGCTCCTCCACCTCCTTGCGCACAAGCCCCGACTGCTCGGGCAGAGGTTTGTGGCAGAGAGCCACCTCCTTATTCGATGTGCGGTCGAAAAGCACCGACGAGAATATGCCGTGTGTGGCAGGAGCAGTTCCCGTTGCGAGGGTTGCCAAGCCCGACTCCGAGGTTGTCGGAGCGTAGTCGGCATAGCACTCGGTAAACTCCACACCCTCGTTACGAAGGCGCAAGAAGCCATCCTTGCCAAAATTCTTCTGGTAGCGATGGATATCGCCCTGACGCAGACCGCTCACCACGATATTCACCACAAAGCGAGGTTGTGCATCGGCAAAAGCCACAGCACACACCGCCAAAATCAACACTATATATCTCGTAATTTTCATAAATATCTCTCAAATACGCTCTTTTCGAGCGAAAAATCTATCTCGGGCAGTGCCTTCATCCTCTCCAACATCTTACGGCAAAACGCCTTATGCTCCTCGCCTTCGGGGTTGAATGGTCGATGCTCGGCAGCCGCCACAATCTGCTCTATTTTCGGCAGTTGCTCCTGCGCCTTCGTCGAGAGCATAGCCTCGCAAAATCGCTCCCACACATAATCGACCGCAACCTTCGACGGATGCGCCAGATCCTCGGCGTAGTAGCGATAGTCACGCAGATCGTCAATCAAAATCTCGTATGACGGAAAGTAGTGGACATTTTTGTGCTTCGCCACCAACTCCTCGACCGCCAAGCGCAGTGTCGCCTTGCTCACGCTATTCTCCTGCAAGCCGTCGCCTATATGGCGCACAGGGCTAACCGTCAGAACAACCTTTTTATCTCGCAAAACGCCCTCGAAGAGTGCATCGTATCGCTCGACAATCTCTTTGACCGACAAGCGTCTGCGCTCGAACTCCTTTGCGGGTTGTTTGTGGCAATTCGCCACTACTCTACCCTCTTTTTCGTATATCCACGCAGTGCCAAAGGTCAAAATCACCCAATCGGCATCGTGCAGAGCCTTCGAGCCTTGCGCTACTGCTCTATTGAGGTTTGCAAACGCCTCGGTCTGCGTTTTGCCATCGAGCGATGAGTGGGCATCGAACGAGAAGAAGTTCTCTCTGCCCGCCTTTATGTCGCACACACCAAACGCCCTCGTATCGTCTAATCTCTCAATTGCATTCGCAATCGACAACGGGTTAAACAACACCCCGAAAGGGTTTGTCGTAACCGAGAATTTCGCCTTTGCCAATCGCTCCGAGATGCTCTCCGCAAAGCAAGAGCCGAGAGCAAAGACCTTTTGAGTGTGGTCTATGCCCTCCGCAATCTTTGCAATCTCTATCTCGGTACGAAATTTCATTTTTCTTAGGCTTTTAGCCATTAGCCATTGGCCATTAGCTTTTTTTTGTTTTCCGAACTCTGACATTTGTCAAGGCGCAGACGAAATTAAGGGTTATTAAGGGCTAGTAAGGGCTAGTAAGGGGGCACTGAAAGTTTTTCAACTACTCACTACTCTCTACTCACTACTCTCTATTTGTTGATTTTCGCCCACGAATCCTTCAAGGTCACGGTGCGGTTGAATACCAAGTGCTCGGCTGTCGAGTCGGTATCAGGGCAGAAGTAGCCCACACGCTCGAACTGGTAGGTTGTGCCGATAGGTGCATCTTTCAACGCCGGCTCCAAGTAGCCCTTTGTAACAACCAACGACTCCGGATTGAGGTTATCCTGCCAAGAGGTCTGACCCTCCGAAGTATCGTATGGATCCTCGGTCTTGAACAATGGGTTATACAAGCGAACCTCTGCCTCAACAGCGTGCTCTGCCGATACCCAATGAATAACACCCTTCACTCGACGACCATCGCTCGACGAGCCCTCGCCCGACATAGGGTCATACGAGCAACGCAACTCAACGATATTGCCCTCCTCGTCTTTGATAACCTCGTCGCACTTGATAAGGTACGAGTAGCGCAAACGCACCTCGTTACCCGGCGAAAGGCGGAAATATTTCTTTGGAGGATTCTCCATAAAGTCGTCACGCTCGATATAGAGTACCTTTGAGAATGGCACCTCACGCATACCTGCCTCCTCGTTCTCAGGGTTATTTACAGCCTTACGCATCTCAACCTTACCCTCCTCCCAATTGGTAATAACAACTTTGAGAGGGTTCAAAACTGCCATACGACGCTCGGCAACCTTATTTAAGTCCTCACGAACGCAGTACTCCATCTTTCCGAGGTCGATTACATTATCACGCTTTGCAACGCCTACCATCTCGGCAAATGCACGCACCGAAGCAGGGGTGTAACCCTTACGACGCAAAGCGCAGATAGTCGGCATTCGTGGGTCGTCCCAACCCGATACTGCACCCTCCTGAACGAGTTTCAAGAGGTTACGCTTCGACATCATTGTATAGGTCAAGTTCAAGCGAGCAAACTCATACTGGTGCGATGGGTAGATCTCCAACGCCTCGATAAACCAATCGTACAATGGGCGGTGAACATCGAACTCCAAAGTACAAATCGAGTGAGTGATATTCTCAATCGAGTCGCTCTGACCGTGAGCGTAGTCGTACATCGGGTAGATGCACCACTTGTTGCCTGTACGGTGGTGGTCGGTGTGCAAGATACGGTACATAATAGGGTCACGGAAGAGCATATTAGGGTGCGCCATATCAATCTTTGCACGCAACACCTTTGCGCCATCCTCGAACTCGCCGGCACGCATACGCTCGAACAAGTCCAAGTTCTCCTCTACCGAGCGGTCACGCCAAGGCGACGGCTTTCCGGGCTCCGAAACTGTACCACGATTGAGGCGAATCTCCTCCTGGGTCTGGTCATCGACATACGCCAAGCCCTTCTTGATAAGCACGATTGCCCAATCGTAGAGCTGGTCGAAGTAGTCCGATGCATAACGCTCGATTGCCCAATCGAAGCCGAGCCACTTGATATCTCGCTTAATCGAATCTACATACTCGGTATCCTCCTTTACAGGGTTGGTATCGTCGAAGCGGAGGTTACACTTACCGCCATACTTCTTTGCCAAGCCGAAGTTGATGCAGATACTCTTTGCGTGTCCAATATGGAGGTAGCCGTTTGGCTCCGGTGGAAATCGTGTCTGCACATGCGACAAACCATTCGCAATCGACTCCTCGATAATCTCTTCAAGGAAGTTCAATGACTTCTCCTTTACTTCAACATTCTCAGTTGCCATAATTCTTAGTTTTTATCATTTTGTTTTTCTGTTTTTCTGCTCTTCTGTTCTCCTACCCTTATCACGGCGCAACCTTTTTAAGGGTAATTAACGGCTAGTAACGGCTAGTAAAGAAAAGCGCTTACCCTTACTGGCCTTTATTAAATTGCGCTTTCTCTCGTTTATTGTTTTTGTCATACAATTTTGGCGCAAGGTTCACAGCCAGCGAGATAATCTGCTGATTATACAATCGCTCGCCGTCGGTTTTCAGCACAAACTCCGCCTTGACATTTATGCGCTCCTTCCAGAAGTTGCGCTCGTAACCTATGCCTGTGCGGTTGTAGAAGATATTCTCGGTGCGATAGAATGGATCGCCGGCATAGAGGTCTGCGCCATACGGAGTACCCTCCTTGCCCACCGAGTTGTAGAGCGGCATCAAATCGTCGCCCACATAGAAGTTGTTCGAGATAAAGACTCCCCAACGGCTCATTCGGAAGTATAGCTCCATGCCATATGGAGTTTGCCAGCCCCCCCCCGCAACTCTATCCTGCTGCAACGACTGCAAGTAGCCGAGGCGGATATCAAAGTCGAAAAAGGCCTTGAAATCTACACCGATATATGGGTTTATCACCACATCATCTACCACATTGTGGCTGAAATCGGCACGATTGGCGTAGTGGTGCAACTGCGCCGAAGCTCCTGCATACATAACCTTTGCAAAGCGACCCTCGCCCGAAAAGAGAATACGGAACTGCTCTCGTGTTTCCGGCGAGTACATACCGTTCCAATCGGCAACCAACTCGACAAAACCGTGTTGGTCGTGATATTGGAGTGCCAAGCCCTGCACCAAACGATTTTTTGCCAACCACGCATTGCTGAAAAATGCCTCCGAGTAGCGACCTATCAACTTCTCACGACGGAACAGACCAGCCAATGCGCCATACTTCTCATCCTTGTATTGGTAGTATGCTACCAGGTCGATATCGTCGAGAAAGCGCACCGAGCCAAACCACTTCTGCATATTGACACCCACGCCAAGCGAGTGCTTTTCGCTCCACTCGTAGCGCAACGCAGGTGCGAGCGACACTCCAAAGAGTGTTTCCGAAGGAGCAAGGTTGCTGCCCGAGTACTCCGTATTGTCGAAATCGAAGTTGAAATCGGTATCCAAATAGAGCCTCTCACTCTGCGCCAAAGCGCTGAATGAGAGCAACAAAGCCACTACCGATATGATAACTTTTTTAACCATCTCGCCTATGCGTGCGTATAAATCGGTCAAAAATAGTGAAAATTTTTGAAATAATGATTACTTTTGTGCGAAAAATAATTACAAGACGAGAGACGAAAGACGAGAGACGAGAGATTTACTAAAAATAAAGATTTAATTTTTAACATCTCTCTAACGACACTAACGCCTCTAACGCCTCTAAAATAGAGTTTATGAAAAAGACAACCAATGCCGAGCTCGGTCGCCCTTCGGTCGAGGAGTTTCGCAAGATGGAGAAGATGCCCGTAGTGGTAGTTTTGGACAATGTTCGTTCCGCCCAAAATGTGGGTGCTTTTTTCCGCACGGGCGATGCCTTTGCAGTCGAAAAAATAGCCCTCTGCGGCATCACCGCAACACCCCCTTCGAGGGAGATTCACAAGAGCTCTTTGGGAGCCGAATTTTCGGTCGAATGGAGCTATTTTCAGACAACCGTAGAGTGCGTGCAACAACTTAAAAATGAGGGATATACAATCGTTGCCATAGAACAGATTAAGGAGTCGGTGATGTTGGATAAATTCGAGCCTGTTGCAGGCACAAAATATGCCCTTGTTTTTGGCAACGAGGTAGAGGGCGTAGCACAGGAGGTTGTGGATATGTGCGACTCGGCAATCGAGATACCTCAACTCGGCACAAAACACTCGCTCAATGTCTCGGTTTCGGGTGGTGTGGTGCTGTGGAAATTCGTGGAAAAATTCTTGTAAGAGAATATAGGGAATTTAGAGAATTTAGAGAGTTTAGGGAGTTTAGTGATTGGTCGCTAAATTCCCTAATTTCGTTAATTTCTCAAAAAACTTTCGTCTTTCGTCTTTCGTCTTTCGTCTTTTTACTATCTTTGTACCCTAACCTCTAAAAATTTGAGGTAATTAGATTAGACTCATAACACAAAGAAACTAAAAATCAGAGGCGGTTAGGCTATTTTTGTGCGTTGCAAGGCGGCAAGTCCGCAGCATAGTAAGCCTATGTGAGGAACTTGACGACCGCAGCAAGGTGCAAAAAGAGTCAACCGGAATGATTTTTCAAAGATTATGGAAATTAAAGAGCTTGTAAGGCGTCTGGACACGCTGGGGAGGTGCCTTTGACATCGAACAGAGAAGAATAGACCTCCAAAATGAGGAGGAGAAGACACTTGCGCCTGACTTTTGGGATAACCCCGAAAAGGCGCAGGAGCAGTTGCGCAAGGTCGCAGGCATAAAGAGTTGGGTCGAGGGTTTCGACGAGGTAAAGAAGGCGGTTGATGAGGTGGAGCTGATGCCCGAATTTATCACCGAGGGGCTTGCTACCGAGGAGGAGGCAGAAAAGGCGTACTCCAAAGCGCTCGAACTTGTCGAAAAGCTCGAACTTCGCAATATGCTCTCGGGCGAGGAGGATAAGATGGGTGCCATTGTCGATATCAACGCCGGTGCAGGTGGCACGGAGGCGTTGGATTGGGCTTCGATGTTGCTCCGAATGTATACCCGTTGGTGCGAGGCGCACGGCTACAAAGTGAAGATGCTCGACTTCCAGGAGGGCGATGAGGTGGGAGTAAAGTCCTGCACAATGGAGGTAGAGGGCGACTTCGCCTACGGATACCTCAAAAGCGAAAATGGCGTGCATCGTTTGGTGCGTCTTTCGCCATTCAATGCCAACAATAAACGACAAACAACCTTTGCATCGGTGGCGGTTACGCCTGCCGTAGATGACACTATCGAGGTGGTCATCAACCCAGCCAATATCGAGTGGGAGACATTCCGTTCGAGTGGTGCGGGAGGTCAGAATGTAAATAAGGTCGAGACAGCAGCACGCTTGCGCTACCACTTCAAGGATGAGCAGACGGGCGAGGAGATTTCGTATGTTATCGAAAATCAGGAGACCCGTTCGCAGTTGATGAACAAGGAGAATGCGATGCGCATCCTACGCTCGAAACTCTACCAGTACGAACTCGAAAAGCGTCGTGCCACACAGCAGGCAATCGAGGCGGACAAGAAGAAGATTGAGTGGGGCTCGCAAATTCGCTCGTATGTGCTTGATGATAGGCGAGTTAAGGACCACCGCACAGGTTTCCAAACCACCGATTGCGATGGCGTACTCGATGGCGATTTAGATGGCTTCATCAAGGCATACCTGATGGAGAGTTAGGAGTTAGGAGTTAGGAGTTGAGAGTTGAGAGCTGAAATGAAGAGATCAACAATACTATTTTATATACTATTGGCGCTGCTTTGCGTGGCGACATCGTCGGTCAAGGCGCAGTCGCCATACAAAAATGCGGTGAAGGTGACTTTTCTGTCGTGGTTTAGCGGAAGTACGAAAATTTCCTACGAGAGAGCATTTCCCGAGTGCAAGCAGAGCGGCGAGATTTGCGCAAGTATGATTGGTGCAGGTTACGACAAGTACAAGAACGACCCTCTTGGCTTTACGGTGCGCTATGGTCACAAATTTTTCTTGGCTGGCTACAATGAGGATAGACCTATGATGGGCTTCTATCTCCGCCCCGAGGTAATCTATTCGCACTACGACTATACCCACTCCGCAACCTCGCTCCGAATGCCTGTTCGTATGGGCGCCATTTTGGGCACTATCGGCTACCAATACTGCGTAAAACGCTTTGTAGCAGACGCTTGGGTCGGTGCAGGATACTGCTTCGGTAAAACCGCCGAAACGGGCTACTACCACGGTTTTCAGACCTTCAAATGGTTAGGCAAGCATAGCGACAACATCGCACTCAGTTTCAGCATTCGACTCGGAGTGCTGTTTTAGTTGAGAGTTGAGAGTTGAGAGTTGAGAACTGCTTCCCGAACTCCGAAGCTTATCACGGCGCAACAAAATTAAGGGGTTGTTAAGGGCTAGTAAAGGCTATTAAGGGCTATTAAGGGTGCGCTGAAAGTTTTTCCCATTAGTCCCATTGGTCTCATTTGTCTCATTTGTCCCATCAAACTCTCAACTCTCAACTCTCAACTCTCAACTAATTAAAAGTTTTCCGTTTTAATCCCACTGCGTGGGCTTTTCCTCCTTCTTGCAAGGCATAGTCTGCAAGCAGCCTCTGCTCTTGCTTCGTGCGTCGGTTCCGTTTTCCCACTCCAAGCGAAAACCGAAAAACAAAAGTTTTCCGTTTTTCGCTTTCCGTTTTCCGTTTAAGTTACTATCTTTGCACCCAATGATAGATAGAGATACCATAGATAAAATCTATGCTTCGGCAGATATTGTCGAGGTGATTAACGATTATGTCACGCTCAAAAAGAAGGGTGTGAACTATCAGGCGTGCTGTCCGTTCCACAACGAGAAGACGCCTTCGTTTGTTGTATCTCCATCGAAAGGACTCTACAAATGCTTCGGCTGCGGCAAAGGCGGAAATGCTGTGTCGTTTGTGATGGAGCACGAAAATATCACCTACCCCGAGGCGTTGAAGATCGTTGCCAAGAAGTACGGCATCGAGGTCAAAGAGAAGGAGGAGAGCGAGGAGGATAAGATTCGCCAGAACAACCGAGAGAGTATGTTTATGCTCAACTCGTGGGCTTCGGACTACTTCACAAACACTCTCCACAACACCGACGAGGGTATAAGCGTTGGACTTTCGTACTTCCGTCAGGCTCGTGGTTTTTCGGAGAGCACAATCAAGAAATTCGGCTTGGGTTTCTGCCCTTCGGGTGGTGATAGGATGACGCAGGATGCTCTGCGTGCGGGCTACAAAGAGGAGTATCTGCTCTCGACAGGTCTTACCCTCAAACGAGAAGAGGATGGTCGCATCTACGACCGTTTCCGTGAGCGAGTAATGTTCCCTGTGCACAATGTTTCGGGTCGTATCGTAGCATTCGGAGGTCGAACTCTCCGCACCGACAAGAAGGTTGCCAAGTATCAGAACTCGCCCGAGAGCGAGATTTACAGCAAGAAGAACGAGATTTACGGTCTTTTCTTTGCAAAGAAGGCTATTCAGCAGCAGAACTACGCCATTATGGTCGAGGGTTACACCGATGTTATCTCGATGCACCAATCGGGCGTAGAGAATGTTGTCGCCTCGTCGGGAACATCGCTTACGACCGAGCAGATTAGGCTTCTCTCACGCTTCACCAAGAATATCACCGTAATGTACGATGGCGACTCGGCGGGTCAGCACGCTTCGTTGCGAGGTATCGATATGATTTTGAAGGAGGGTCTTAATGTTCGAGTGGTACTTCTGCCTGTGGAGCACGACCCCGATTCGTTCGCTCGTTCGCACTCTGCCGAGGAGGTTCGAGAGTATATAAAGCAGAATAGCCAGGACTTCATCTCCTACAAGGCGAAGTTGTTGCTTGTCGATGCCGGCAACGACCCTATAAAGCGTAGCGAGGTGGTGCGAGATATCGTGCAGTCGATAGCCGAAATTCCCGACACAATTCAGCGTTCGTTCTACATTAAGGAGTGTGCGCAGTTGATGTCGATGAACGAAAATCTGCTCGTTACCGAGGTTGCCAAGCGCAGAGTAAATTCGTTGGGCGACAGAGAGGCGAGCGAGTTTATTCAGCGAGAGAGCCGCCAATATTGGAGGCGTCGTGAGGAGGCACCGCAGAGCGAGGAGAACTTGGTAATCGGCAACCTCAGCATAGGCAGCAGTTTGGAGTCTATCGAGAAGGAGTTGATATACTATCTGGTTGTGCACGGAGCTAAAAACTACGAATTCCGTGAGGGTCGCAAGATTGTGCCGATGAATGTTGCCGAGACAATTATCGACGAGATTGAAGTTGATAGAATGCGCTTCCACAACGAGGTATATAACAAGATTTACGATATGTACCGTTCGGCATATAAGGCTGGTCGCATCATTCTGCCCGACGAATTGGCTACACATAGCGACATAGAGATTTGCGATGCGGCAACCAACCTGCTCTTTATAGACGATCAATACGCAATGAGCGAGATTTGGACAAAAAAGGATGTTCATACCACCACCGAGTCGGAGGTGCTGGGCAAGGGTGTACCAAAGGCGATACAGCTCTTCAAGACCAAGGTCGTGACAGGAATGTTGGCGGAGTTGCAGGCACGATTGGCAGACGAGAATATCAGCGAGGAGGAGCAGCTGCAAATCGTATCGGAGATGGCGAGAATCAACCGTCTGAAAGTGATGCTTGCGCAAAAGACAAACCGCTTGACGATATAGTTATTGCAGAATAGAGCAAGAGAGCGAGGTTAATCCTCGCTCTCTTCTATTTTGAGTCGCTTGGCAGTCTTAACGCCCAACTCCTTTATTCCCTCGACCCTCGACAGCAGATTACCCTTACCGCTCGATAGTTTCTTGTGCGCCTCCTCATATACGGCACTCGCCTTATCGAGGTGCTTGCCCACCTCTTCCAAGTCGCCCACAAAACCTACGAACTTATCGTACAACTTACCCGTTTCGTCGGCAATTTTCAGCGCATTCTTGGTCTGCTTATCTCGCATCCAGAGCTGGTACATCAGCTTCAACACCGAGATAAGGTGAGTTGGGCTGATAATCACGATATGGCGATTGTAGGCACTCTCCCACAACTCTTTGTCGGCATTCAACGCTGCCAGGTATGCCCCTTCATTCGGCACAAACATCATAACGAAGTCTGCCGAGTTCTTCACATACTTCGGATACTCCTTGCGTGCCAACTCGTCGATATGGCTCTTTATAGAGCGCAGATGCAGAGCAAGCTTTGTCGGTTGCTCCTCCGCCGAGGCGTTTATGTAGTCGGTATATGCTGTCAGCGACACCTTCGAGTCGATAATCAGGCTCTTGCCCTCGGGGAGGTAGAAGATTGCATCGGGGCGCAACTGACCGCCATCCTCGCTCTTGATTTTGGTGCCATCCTCATTCTCGGTAGCCTGCAAAACATAGTTGGTACCCTCCTCCAAACCCGACTTTTCGAGCAACTGTTTCAGAAGCATCTCACCCCAATCGCCCTGCACCTTTGAGTTGCCTTTGAGTGCGAGGGTAAGCTCCTTTGCCTCACGACCAATCGTGGTGTTGAGCGTCGTCAGATCCTTCACTTGTTCCTTTAACGACTTAACCTCACTCATCTCGCCAATGTAGCAGTCGTTGATGGTCTTTTTGAGGTTTTCGAGGTCGCTCTTGAATGGAGTCAATATCTCGCCAAGCTGCGCACGATTGCTCTCACGCATAACCTTCGACTTCTCGTCGAAAATCGAAGTGGCAATCTCACGGAAGGCACGCTCCGACTCCGAACGGAGATTTTTGCGCTCCTCCGCCTGCTGGCGTAGCTGCTCCTCCAAGCGAGCATTGTCGGCACGCAAAGAGCTATTCTCGGCACGGCACTCCGCCAACTCCGATTTGCTCTGCTCCGCCTCCGATTGCTTTTGGGCAAGCAATGTTTCGGCCGCCACACTGCGTGTGCGAGCCACAAAATATCCACATACGGCACCCACCACAAGCGCCACCACTGCAACTGCAAAGATTATAATTGTCTGCATAGGGTTATCATTTTGTTACAAAGGTAACAAAAAACGGAAAACGGAAAACGGAAAACGGAAAACTTTTTAGGGAGATTAGGGAAATTAGAGAAATTAGGGAGAAGGAAGAGGTCGCAAATTCACTAAATTCACTAAATTCCTTAAACTCTTTATATTCACTAAATCCCCCAGAACCCAATTTCTTGTCAGAAGTCGTGAGATGTGGTGCATCGCAAAAGAAAGACCTTCGGGATAGTACTAAATCGTACAGCCCGAAGGTCTTTACTTTTTGGGATGTGCCACAGATTGCGGCTTATCACAAGAAATTATTCCTCGTCGCCTGGTACAAGAATGCGACCACAATACTCGCAAACAATCAACTTCTTACCAAGACGTATGTCAGCCTGACGCTGTGGTGGGATGCGGTTGAAGCAACCAGAGCAAGCATCACGCTTTACGGTTACTACTGCAAGGCCATTGCGCACCTTCGAGCGGATACGGCCATAAGCCGAGAGAAGACGCTCATCGATCTTTGCCTTTGCAACCTCTGCCTTAGCGGTCAAATCCTTAACCTCGTCGGCAGTCTCGCTCTCGATAGAGTCGAGCTCCTGACGCTTAACATCGAGGTCCGCCTTGCGCTCGTTGAGCTCAGCCTCGGTAGCCTCTACCGAAGCCTTCTTGGTCTTACTTGCGGCAGCATACTCCTTCAAACGCTTCTCGGCGAGGGTGATTTCGAGCAACTGGTACTCAATCTCCTTCTCCAACGACTCGTACTCACGGTTGTTGCGAACATTGTTCTGCTGCTCCTTGTAGCGGTTGATGAGGGCGTTAGCCTCCTCGATCTCACGCTGACGCTGACGAGTAAGCGATACCAACTCGTCCATCTCACGATTGATATTGTCGAGGCGTGTGTTCAAACCGGCAACGGTATCCTCCAAGTCCTCAACCTCCAAAGGCAACTCACCCTTAACCTTATTGATTTCGTCAATCTGCGAGTCAATTTTCTGCAACTCATAGAGAGCAACAATCTTCTCATACATAGAGTAATCTACCTCTGCTGTCTTCTTTTTCGTAGCCATATATCTTAATTTTGTTATTTTCTCTTAACCGTAAATGTGCCCTAAACACACCTCAAAACCCTATCGTTCAATCCGTTACACGAAATAATGCACAGGATTTTTCGATTGAGCGCTCTTATGGAGCGCAAAGTTAATAAAATTTTTTGATAAAATATCAAATAAAATCGCAATTGCGCAAAATTCGCTCTCAAAATGTCCCATATCGACCACAACAAAGTGTGAATCAGGGGTATAGAAATCGTTATATTTGAGGTCGGCAGTGAGGTACACATCGCACTTCGACGCCTTCGCCTCCTTCATCAACGACGCACCTGCTCCGGTGCAGATTGCCACACGGCGCACCTCACGAGAGAGCAATGCGCTATGTCGCAGCGCATCGACCGAGAAAGTATCCCTCACCTTTGTCAAAAAGTCGCCCTCGGTCATAGGCTCAGCGAGTGTTCCGACAACACCAAAGCCAGCACCCTCAACGGTTGGTTGGAGCACCTCCATATTCTGCAAGCCGAGCATCTTGCCAACTCGCCAACTCATTCCGTTTGGTGCCGAGTCGAGGTTGGTATGGCAGGCGTAAAGTGCTATATTATTGCGAATTGCCTTCTCCACGCAACGCTCCACCACCGATGCCGAATTGAGGCGTTTCAGAGGGTGGAAAATTATCGGATGGTGGGTAATAATCAAGCTACAACCCTTCTCTATTGCCTCGTCGATAACCTCCTCGGTAACATCGACAGCAAGCAGCACGCCGCCCTGCAACTCATCGTCAAGGCGACCGACAATCAGTCCGGCATTATCATACGACTCCTGCAACGAGAGAGGTGCAAACTCCTCTATCGGCTTAACAATATCACCTATCAGCATCTTCCTCTATTTTTTGTGTTATGGCAGTTGTATCGAAGAGTGTCTGCTCGAAGAATGGCAACAAAGGTCTTTCGACTACACCCTCCTCGCCTATCAACTTACGGCGTGGAGTGCGTCTTCTTCTCTGCACGAGCTCCACCTCCTCCGACTGTGGCGCTACCGGCTTGGCAGGAGCGACAACCTCGGGCTCCTCCTCGCCTATGCCCTCACGCATCTCTACGAGCATCGAGCGCAATAGCTGCAACTGCTCCAACAATGCGACATCCGAATCCTTCTCCTCGGCCTCGATATTGCGCTTGCGCATAGCCTTCTGCGCACCCTCGATGGTCATCTTCTTCTCCTTCAAGAGGTGATGAATGCGCTTCAAACGCTCGATATCCTGCTTCGAGAAGAGTCTGTTACCCTTGGCATTACGCTTTGGGCGCAGACAACTGAACTGCGAACACCAATAGCGAATCAGAGATGGCTCAACATCGAACATCTCGGTAACTTCGCCCATAGTGTAGTAAAGTTTATCCACCATATCTTTTACATATTCATAATTTTCAACGAATTGGGATAGAGATTGTTACATCTCGCTCCCACCCTCTTGGCAAAGCCCAATGCTCTACCCTTGTGCGTTATGAGGTTTATGCCCTCCGCCATATCGCCTACCGCAATATCTCTCTTGCGAAGATAGTCCAATGCTCGCTCCTCGTCGACCTCCTCGACCGCCACTGCCGTGCGCTCGAAGCCTACATATTGCGATAATGCCCAATCGGGTTTGAGCTTGCCCTTAAAAATCTGTCCCATCGCCACGCCCGAGTAGATTGCAGTCAAGCCTTCGGAGAGTGCTTGCACCGCTTTGAACTGCACGGAAGGATAGGCATAAATCGTATCGGCAACCATTGCAAAGGTGTAATTATCAGGTTGTTGCAACCACTTTGCAAGCTCCTTTCGAGAGTTCTTATCCACCTCTTGCATCACCCTCTTTCTCGCCTTTGGTGTGCGTTGTGTGGTCGGCTCTGCCTTGCGTGCTATCGCCACAAACAGACCCTCGCTATCGGTCTTATGCGGGAAGAAACGGAATGTCTGGAACGCTCCGACTTCGCCCTTAACAATGCCCCACGCATCGTCAATCTCGACGCTCTGCGACGGCTCGAAAACATCGCCCGTCTCCTCGATAAAGGCTCGCAAAAGCCCCTCATCTTCATCCTCATTGAAGGTGCAGGTGCTATATATGAACAAACCGCCATCTCGGAGCGACTGCCACGCCTCACGCACAATCGAAAGTTGGCGTGCAGAGCACATCTTGACCGCCTCCTCGCTCCAATCTTCACGAGCAACCTCCTCCTTGCGGAACATACCCTCGCCCGAGCAAGGAGCATCGACGGCAACCATATCAAACCATCCCTCGAACTGCGCAATATGTTCGGGTGCATTGTTGGTAACCAAGACATTACCCATACCCCACTTGCGCACATTGTCAGCCAGGATATTGGCACGAGAGCGAACATACTCATTCGCCACAACTAAACCCTCCTCGCCCACTGCGGTCGAGTAGATGGTGGTTTTTCCGCCTGGTGCCGAGCACATATCCAAGACTCGCTTGCCCTGCAACTCCTCGTGCGAGATGATATAATCTATAAACTGCGATGCCGCCTCCTGCACATAGTAGGCACCTGCGTGAAATGCCGTATCGAGGGTAAATGATGGTCGTTCCTTCAATTTACGGCCATTCTTGCTCCACGCAATAGCCTCGCCATTGCTCCACACACCCTCCTCGCCACACTTGGCAGGATTGAGGCGCACGGCTACGGGCGACACCGAGTCGAGGGCTGCGAAAAGGCTCTCCGCCTCCTCCGCTCCCAACTGCTTGCGCATACGCTCCGTAAAGGCTATCGGCAGTGCTTTCATCGGCTACTTCTTCTTCGATGCTTTGATTGCGTCTAAACGCTCGTAGAGAGCCTCCAAAACCTTGGCATTCTCCACAAAGTCGTTGTTATCCTTATCTATCACAAAGACCTCGCCCTTGTAGTGGTTTTCGATCCAATCGTTGTAGCGATTGTTCAGGCGATCGAGATAACCCACCTCGATATTCTGCTCATAGTCACGACCACGCTTGCAAATCTGCTTTACGAGTGTAGGCACGCTCGCCTTCAAGTAGATGAGAAGGTCGGGCTGCGGAATGAGGTTGGTCGAGATGTCGAACAACTTCATATATGTTCCAAAATCTCGTGACGACATCGAACCCATCTGGTGAAGGTTGCCCGCAAAGATGTATGCATCCTCGTAGATGGTACGGTCCTGGAAGATATCCTCCGAGCCATCCGACAACATATCCATAGTCTGACGAATACGGCTTGCAAGGAAGTGCACCTGAAATTGGAACGCCCAACGATTCATATCCTCGTAGAAATCGTTGATATAAGGATTGTCGATATCCTCATAGTAGGCCTTTGCGCCGTAGTGTTTGGTCAAAATCTCGGTAAGTGTAGTCTTGCCACTACCGATATTTCCTGCAATTGCTATATACATAAAGGTTCAGTATTTATTATTTTATTTTTTCTCGCTAATTGAAGAACTCACCGACATTTGCGATTGCCGACGGCATTGCAAAGACCACTACACGGTCGTATGCTGCAATCTCGGTCTTGCCCGAAGCGATAAAGACCTTATCGCCACGCACGATACCACCGATTGTAACATCCGCAGGCAAGCCCAAATCCTTGATCGGAGCCTTCGTAGCCGGCGAATTTGGCTTAACGATAAACTCCAACACCTCGGCATCGCTACCCGTCAGACACTTGATAGCCAAGACATCGGTCGACATCGTAAAGCGGAAGATATTCGATGCCGAAACCATCTTCTTATTGATAATCGTATCTACGCCCACCGAGTCTGCCAAGTTGATATAGTTCAAGTTCTCGACCGCTGCAATAACCTTCTTTACGCCCATACGCTTTGCCAACATTGCAGTGAGAATATTGGTCTCGCTACGGCCCGTAACTGCGACAAAGGCATCCATATTCGCCAAGCCCTCCTCCATCATCGCCTCGGTATTACGACCATCCTCGTTGATGATAAGGGTCTTTTCGAGTTGCTCTGCCAAACGATACGCCTTGTCGGCATTGTACTCGATAAGTTTGATATTTACATTCTCCTGAATCTCCTGCGCAATCTGTACTCCGATACGGGAGCCGCCCAAGATCATCATATTCTTGATATCGACATTGCGCTGACCCGACAACGCCATAATCTCGCTTACAGAGTCGTGACGAGCGATGATATAGACCATATCATCAACCATATAGGTATCGTTGCCGTGCGGAATTATGGTCTTGCCGTCACGAGAGATTGCGACGGTGCGATATGCGGCATCCTCATCCACCGAGAAGCTCGACAACTCACGACCAACAAGTGGCGAGGTCGGCTCCAAACGGAATACTGCCAACGAAAGACGACCACCCGAGAAATCGACAAACTCTGTGGTCGATGTGTGTCCGAGCAGGGCAATAACCTCCTCGGCTGCAATCTTCTCGGGGTAGAACATATAGTCGATACCCATATTGATGAACATCTCCTTGTTGTTCGGTTCGAGGTACTCGTTGTTGTCGATGCGGGCAATAGCCTTTTTTGCTCCGAGCTGCTTTGCCATAATCGCCGAGAGAATATTGGTATTCTCTACGGGATGTACCGCAATAAAGAGGTCGCACTTGCGCACCGACGCCTTGCGCAATACGGCAAAGGTTGTCGAGTCACCCTCGACAGTAATAACATCGGCAAGGCTCGCCACCTCTGCCAACGCCTTCGGCTCGGCATCTATAACGGTAATATCGTGCCCGTTACCACTCAACATCTTAGCCAAATGGCTACCCATCTCACCTACTCCGGCAATAACTATCTTCATATCTTTTGCTATATATGCGCACTATACACGCAATTTAATTCACAAATATAAGCAAAAAAGTTGAGAGTTGAGAGTTGAGAGTTGAGAATTAAAGGAATTTTTTATATAAAATGGGGTAAATTGCCGATAATCAGCAAGAAATAGGGGGGGGGTAGGGGCAATAGAGGCGTTAGGGGTAATAGGGGTAATAGGGAGTTTAGAGAGTTTAGAGAGTTTAGAGAGTTTAGAGAGTTTAGAGAGTTTAGAGAGTTTAGAGAGTTTAG
>JAFVVS010000069.1 GCA_017502025.1 Alistipes sp.
CAATGCCTCTCTACTACTGCTGTATGACTCCATACGATGCGTCGTTCGAGGGCTTGCACATCCTCTTCGACAAGGAGAATGTTCAGAATACCATTGGAGAGTATGTATCGTCGCTCGGCTTGAAGCAGTTGCGTATTGCCGAGACCGAGAAGTATGCCCATGTGACATTCTTCCTCAATGGTGGTCGTGAGGAGAAGTTCGAGAACGAGGATCGTATCCTTGTGGCTTCGCCAAAGGTTGCTACCTACGACTTGCAGCCCGAGATGAGTGCATACGAGGTTGCCGACAAGTTGGTTGGCGCACTCGACGAGCAGAAGTACGACTTCATCTGCTTGAACTTTGCAAATGGCGATATGGTGGGTCACACAGGTATCTACGAGGCTATCGAGAAGGCTGTAAAGGCTGTTGATGCTTGCGTGGAGAAGGTTGTAACTTCGGCAAAGGCTAACGGCTACGAGGTGGTATTGATTGCCGACCACGGTAATGCCGACAACGCTATCAACGAGGACGGCACACCAAATACTGCACACTCTTTGAATCCGGTGCCAATCGTAGTTGTGTCGGAGCGTGTTGCAAAGGTAGAGAATGGAATTTTGGCGGATGTTGCACCAACAGTTTTGTCGTTGATGGGCGTACCACAGCCTGCCGAGATGGACGGACACTCGCTCGTGACCTTGAAGTAGTATATATAATAAAGGTATAGTTGATAATGCAATTTTAGCGAAGCCTATTGAAAAATTTGCGAAGCACCTAAATTGTCAATTATCAATTGTCAATTATCAATTAGAATATGTTAAGCAGACAAGTTGCCGCAAAATTGGCAACATACGAAACCCCATTCTACCTTTATGATGTAGACCTCTTGCATCAGACTCTTGATAGTTTGATGTCGGTAGCGCACCGCTACGGCTACAAGGTGCATTACGCCATTAAGGCGAACTACGACCCACGACTCTTGCAGATTATCCGTGAGCACGGCTTGGGTGTAGATTGCGCCAGCGGCAACGAGGTCAAGTGCGCTATCGAAGCGGGCTTCGACCCTAAAACAATCGTCTATGCAGGCGTAGGTAAGCGAGATAAGGAGATTCGCTACGCTATCGAGCAGGGCATCTTCGCCATCAACTGCGAGTCTATCGAGGAGTTGCATGTTGTGAATGAGATTGCCGGCGAGATGGGCAAGGTGATGAATGTGGGCTTGCGTGTCAATCCCGATATCGACCCAAAGACCAACCACTGTATCGACACAGGTCAGGCGGACTCGAAGTTCGGCATCTCCTACGAGGAGATTTTGGCGAGTGTCGAGGATATCAAGTCGCTGAAAAACCTCGATGTGATAGGTATGCATATCCATATCGGCTCGCAAATTCGTGAGTTGCATGTCTTCGAGAATATGTGCAACAAGGTGAATATGATTGTCAAGAATCTCGCCGACCTCGGCTTCGAGTTGGAGTTTGTGGATGTTGGTGGCGGTCTTGGCGTAAATTACGATATGCCTGAGAATGAGCCAATTCCTAACTTTGCGTCGGTGTTTGCCATTATCAAGCAACACTTGCAGGTGGGCAAGCGTGAGGTCCATTTCGAGTTTGGTCGTGCAATCGTTGCTGAGTGTGGCGAGCTGATTACCAAGGTGCTCTTCAACAAGACCACCGCAACAGGTCGTCGCCTTGTGATTGTCGATGCGAGTATGACCGAGCTTATTCGCCCTGCGCTCTATGGCTCCTACCACAATATCGAGAATATCACCTCCGAGAGCGACCAACGACTCAAATATACAATCGTTGGAACAGCTTGCGAGAGCACCGATGTCTTCGACGAGAATGTGTCGCTTCCACTTACCAAGCGAGGCGATTTGCTCACCCTCAAAACAGCAGGAGCCTACGGAATGTCGATGGCGTCACGATATAATCAGCACGATTTGCCGGGAGCAGTATATTCGGATCAGTTATAAAAATTGTTATGATTGGTAAATTTCGCACGAGAGCGTCGGATAAAGAAAATAGAGAATTTAGGGAGTTTAACGAGAAAAACAATCGTTAAATTCCCTAAACTCTTTAAATTCCCTAAACTCTCTCCTCTAAAAGCTTACTATAAATAAAAAAAGTTTTCCGCTTTCCGTTTTCCGCTTTCCGTTTTTTGCTATCTTTGCAAAAAGAATAACCTAAAACCCTAAACCAATATGAAACGACTCCTTTTGGCGATGGCGGTGATATGCGCCGTTGCTTGTTCGACCCCAAAGAGCGAAGTTGCTACCGAGGTGGCAATCATTCCGCAGCCACTTTCGCTCGTTCAGCACGACAACAACTTTACGATTACTCCCGCAACTGCCCTTGTGTGCGATGCGGCAGAACTCGCTCCGATAGCCGCCTATCTGCAAGAGTATGTGGCAGTTAAGAGTGCTGAAAGTGCGCCTGCAACCAACTATATCGCCCTCTCGCTCGACAGTTCGTTGGCGGAGGAGGAGTATCATCTCTCGGTGTCAAATGATGCTGTGAAGATTGTCGGTGGTGGCTATGGCGGAGTGTTCAATGGTGTGCAGACGCTCTTCCAACTCCTTCCGAGCGAGGTCTATACCAAGCAGATGCCTCTGCCTGCCGAGGTGCAGGGTTGCGAGGTGAAGGATAAACCGAAGTTCGCCTATCGTGGCTTTATGCTCGATGTGGCACGAACTTTTGTGACCAAGGAGAATGTGTTGCGCTATATCGACTATATCGCCTACCACAAGATAAACAAACTGCATTGGCACTTGACCGACTCGCAGGGTTGGCGCATCGAGATTAAGTCGCACCCCGACTTGGCTAAGGTGGGTGGTTTCCGTGGAGGCGACTCTCCGTTGTGTGCGGCACTCGGCAAGTGGAACGAGAAGTATGGCGGTTACTACACCCAGGAGGAGATTAAGGAGGTTGTGGCATACGCAGCACAACGCAATATCGAAGTTATCCCCGAAATTGACCTCCCAGGTCATAGCGCAGCTCTCATGCGCATCTATCCCGATATGCTCTGCAACTACACCAACGACGAGTTGGCGGTGAATGGCAACTACGACAGCAGAGGTGTGGTTTGCGCAACCAAGGAGCGCAACTATCGCATTCTCGAAGAGATTTTGGCAGAGGTGTGCGCCCTCTTCCCTTCGAAACACTTCCATATCGGTGGCGACGAGGTGAATATGTCGCAGTGGAAGAAGTGTCCTGACTGCTCGGCGTGGTTGCGTAAGCGTGGCTATACCGATGGTCACAAGTTGGAGGATATGTTCATTGCTCGCATCCAGGCTATCCTCGCCAAGTATGGCAAGGTGCCTTCGGTGTGGAACGAGGCAGCCTTTGGCGGCGGTCTTTCGAAGGAGGCGTTGGTACACGGTTGGAAGAGTGCCAAGGTCTGCAAGGAGGTGATGATGAAGGGATATCGCACCATCTTTATGCCGCAGGAGTTCTTCTACTTCGATATGCGCCAGAGCGACCACGAGACAGGCCCTGTATGGGGTGGTGCGTTCGATGTGCGCAAAACCTACTCGTTCGACTTCGAGAAGCAGGGATTCTCGCCCGAGGAGGTGGCACTCGTCGAGGGCTTCGAGGCGGCATATTGGAGTGAGTCGTTGCTCTCGCAGGGTGGCGACAAGTCGCTCGACTTTATCGACTACCAGACCTTCCCTCGTGTTTGCGCCCTCTCGGAGCAGGCTTGGGGCAAGAATGGTGGCGAGTGGGAGGAGTTCCACCACCGCCTCTATACACGCCACTACGACCGTATGGCGGATATGGGGTTGAATTTCCGCATCACACCGCCAAATGTGAAGTATGAAGATGGCTTACTCTCGGTCGAGAAGATTGATAACAGCACCCTCTACTATCGTGACGATGTTACGGGCAAGGTGCGCAAGTACCGCAAGGCTATCCGCACCGACAAACCTGCCAAGTATCTCTTCTGGGCGGAGTACCGTGGCGCAAAGTCGCCCGAGGTGGCGCACAAGTCGCACTATAAGACCATTCAGCCGAAGGTGAAACTCACCTCTTCAATCCCCGAAAATCCGAAACGAGGATATGACCGAGTGGCGAAGTACGCAAATCGAATGGATACTCAACGCACCTGTCACGCAGGCGATTGGCTGCTCTTCGAGTTCGAGGAGTTGGTAGAGTGTCGCAAGGTAAAATTCTATGCCGGTTATTTCACATCGCCTTCACGCCTCTTCCCTGCGGGATATCTCGAAATCAGCGAGGACGGCACAACCTTCGAGCGAGTTGCAGAACTTAATGAGGTGGGACAGGTTGAACTTATCAACCCTCGCCCATTCAAGGCTGCCCGAATTGTAGCGACAGCGTCATATATCGGTGGCTCCTATATTAGAATTGGTTCACCAGAGATATATCCGAAGTATTAAAAATCGTTCTGATTGGTAAATTTTGCACGAGAGCGTCGGATAGC
The DNA here is from genome assembly GCA_017502025.1 of Alistipes sp. Lineage (GTDB taxonomy): Bacteria > Bacteroidota > Bacteroidia > Bacteroidales > Rikenellaceae > Alistipes. Next base: position 4,414 of record JAFVVS010000069.1, read on the forward strand.
GAAATGCTCACATACGCCCAAGTATGCTCCGCTTTTGCTACCTCGCTTCGCACAAAATTTTCTCAATCATTTACGATTTTTGGTTTTGCGGACTCCGACCGTGGTCAAGGCGCAAGGGGATAAGAGGTTGTTAAGGGTTGTTAGGGGTTGTTAGAGGAATTTAGGGAGAATAGGGAATTTAGGGAATTTAGGGAATTTAGTGATTGATGCTTTCTCTAAGTTCTCTAAACTCCCTAAGTTCTCTAAACTCTCTTTCGTCTTTCGTCTTTCGTCTTTGCTCTCAACTCTCAACTCTCAACTCTCCGCAATGTACTCTTTGATGTTCTCGGCGATGCGCTCGATTAGCGCCTTGCGTGCCTCGTCGGCAGCCCAGGCGGTGTGTGGCGAGGCTACAAGAGTGTATTTGTCCGAGAGGTCGTAGAGTGGCGACGAGTGTAACGGCTCACGAGAGAATACATCCAAGCCCGCACCCGCTATTGTCTTGTTGTTCAGCGCATTTGCCAATGCTGTTTCGTCGATGATACCGCCACGGGCAACATTTATGATTATCGAGGTCGGCTTCATCATCGAGAGCTCCTTCTCGCCAATCAAACCCTTTGTCGTAGGGGTCAGAGGACAATGAATCGAAATGATATCTGCCCAGCCGAGCAACTCCTCTAACCGCATATGCGGATACTCCTCCTTGCGCACTGCGCCCGAGGTCGAAGTGTATGCCACCTCGCAACCGAATGCGGTCGCCAAACGAGCCACCTCACGACCGATTGCACCCATACCTATCACGCCCCACTTCGAGCCACGCAACTGTCGTACAGGGCGACCAAAGTGGAATATATCCTCTGTTGCGGCGTATGCTCCGTTCTTGAAGTAGTCGTCGAAATATTTGGTATTCTTGAACAACGAGAGCGCAAAAGTGAGCGTAGCCTCTGCCACCGACGAGGTCGAGTAGCCGGCCACATTCTTCACTCCGATACCCAACTCGGAAGCCACATCCAAATCTACATTGTTCATTCCCGTAGCGGCAATGGCAATAAAACGGAGGTTTGGTAACGCTCGGAGCGTCTCGCCACGCAAAAGGGTCTTGTTGCAGATGACAACCTCTGCATCCTTGCAGCGCTCCAATACCTGCTCCTTCGAGGTGCGGTCATAACCAACATATTCGCCCAACTCTTTGATGGGTGTTAAGTCCATATCACCCAAAGAATACTCATCAAGGAAAACAATCTTCATAGTCAAAAATAATTCTCAATTCTCAATTTTCAATTCTCAATTTGTGTTGTGAGTTCTCTCACAACCACCGATGCGCACGCAATGCCGAAAGTAGCCGGCATATACGATACCGTGCCCACTTGTGACTTGTGATTTTGCTCCTCGCACAACACCATTGCCCCCTCCACGGGTGGCTCTGCCGAGAATACCGCCTTAAAGCCTTTGCGAATGCCTATCTTGTGCAGTCGCTTACGCAACATATGCGCCAAAGGGCAGTGGTGCGTCTTCGAAATGTCGGCAATCTCCACCTTCGTAGGGTCTAATTTAGCCCCTGCGCCCATCGAACTGACAACGGGATATTGGCGGTCGATGCAACCCTTTATAAGTGCTAATTTAGGCGACAAAGTATCTATCGCATCTACCACATAATCAAATACTTCGCTATCGAGCAACAGGTCGGTCTTTTCATCCTTGATATAGTCGTTCACAACCCTCAAATCGAGCTTCGGATTGATGTCGAGCAGTCGCTCTGCCAACACCTCGCTCTTGGGACGACCGATGGTGGAGTGGAGTGCTATGAGTTGGCGGTTGATGTTGCTCTCGCCCACGCAGTCCGAGTCGGCAATGGTCATCTTGCCGATACCGCTGCGCACCAACATCTCGGCAGCGTAAGCACCCACGCCGCCAAGTCCGACAACCAACACATTTGCCCCTTGCAGAGCATTCATTTTATCATCGCCAAAAAGCAAGCGACTTCTTTCTAACCACATAAATTTACTACCTTTGACACAAAGGTAGTAAATTGAATTAAGAATTAAAAATTAAGAATTAAAAATTCGGGAAAAATTCTCCTCTGTGATGGCGGTAAGCTCGGTCGTGGAGATACCTCGCAACTCGGCAATTTTTTCGTAAATATCCTCTATCGGAGTTGCGCTCTCGTCGGTCTCGACAAAGAGCGAGGAGAGTGGGGTGGAACGGAGCGCCTCGATACTCTTTGGCGAACGGAAAGTGCGCTCGCCAAATGAGAGGTAATAACCCTGATGCACAGCTCGTTGCGCCTGTTCAACCGAGCCGACAAAGCCGTGAAAAATCACCGCCTTCAAATGGTAGTCCGACAATATTTTCATCACCTCCTCGAAGGCTTTTACGCAGTGCAAAACTACCGCCTTTTCGTGTCGCTCGGCAAGGGCAAGTTGCGCCCTGAAAAGGGCAATTTGCACCTCCCTCGGAGCATCGCACGCAAAGTCCAAACCTATCTCGCCAACGGCATCCGCAGTGGCAACCGTCGCCTCGACCGCCGAGAGGTCGGCATCGAGCGAGTGCCAAGGGTGAATGCCCACAGTCTCAATGGTTTGCGCTTGCGTATGCGCATTATGCGTGTGAATGTCCGTAACCATACCGAGTGCGAAGATAGCGAAAAATAGCAAGAATTGTGAAAATAATAACAGAAAAGAGGATAACGAGGCGAAAAAATTCGTATATTCGCAGGCGATTTTATGGAAAGAAGCCACGGGCTTTGCAAAAGACTTTTATTTTTTCAAAATAACTTAATTAATTAACACTTAACAAAACTCAAAAAACATGTCGAAAATCATTAAACTTTGCAAAGGTTTGGATATTCGCTTGCAGGGAGAGGCAGCAATGACTATCGTCAATGCTCCGAAGGCTTCGGAGTATGCTGTATCGCCACTCGACTTCGAGGGCGTAACTCCAAAGATGCTCGTTAAGGTAGGTGACAAGGTAGAGGCCGGTTCGCCGCTCTTCTTCGACAAGAAGCGCCCGGAGATTCTCTTCACATCACCTGTCAGCGGTGAGGTTGCTGCTGTCAATCGTGGTGAGAAGCGTAAGATTCTCTCGGTAGTTGTTGCCGCAGACGCAGAGATCGCTTATAAGCAGTTCTCGTCGCTCGACCTCGTGAAGGCATCTCGTGAGCAGATTATAGACCTTTTGCTCGAATCGGGTTTGTGGACGATGTTCATTCAGCGTCCTTACGGAGTGGTTGCTAACCCAAGCGACAAACCAAAGGCAATCTTCGTGTCGGCATTCGACAGCGCACCTCTCGCTCCTAACTACGATGTTGCTCTTGCATCGTCGCAGTTGGCATTGCAGAAGGGCTTCGATGTTTTGCGTCGCTTGACCGATGGCAAGGTACATCTCTCGTACAATGCACAGGGTCAGAAGCCTGAGATTGAGGGCGTAGAGCTCCACGCATTCGAGGGTAAGCACCCGGCAGGCAATGTAGGTGTTCAGATTCACCACATCGACCCAATCAACAAGGGCGAGAAGGTTTGGACCTTGAATATTCAGGATGTTGCAATCATCGGTCGCTTCTTCCTCACAGGTAAGGTAGATATGGAGCGTGTAATTGCAGTTGCAGGTTCGTGCGTGGCAGAGCCAAAGTACTACCGTGTAGTTGCAGGTGCTTCTATCGAGTCTATCCTCGGTGGTAAGTTGTCGAACGAGCATGCTCGTGTTATCTCGGGCAATGTTCTCACAGGTCGCAATGTTGGCAAAGAGGGCTTCCTCGGCGTTAATGCAAACCAGATTACGGTTATCCCTGAGGGCGATGAGTATGAGTTGCTCGGTTGGGCAATGCCTCGTTTCAAGAAGTTCTCGGTATCTCGTGCATACTTCTCGTGGTTGATGCCTTGGAAGAAGTATAACCTCGACACCAACCTCAACGGTGGTGAGCGTGCGTTCGTTATGAACGACCTCTACGAGAAGTACTTGCCAATGGATATCTATCCTATGCATCTTGTGAAGGCTTGTCTTGCTAACGATTTGGATAAGATGGAGAATCTCGGTATCTACGAGGTTGTGGAGGAGGACTTGGCACTCTGCGAGTTTGTCTGCCCATCGAAGATTGAGATTCAGCAGATTCTCCGCAATGGTATTAACACAATGATTAAGGAGGAGGAGTAATGAAGGCACTTCGTAATATAGTTGATAAGATTAAGCCTACCTTCTCGAAGGGTGGCAAACTTGGTTTCTTGCACTCGACATTCGATGCATTCGAGACCTTCTTGTTCGTTCCTAACACCACCACTCAGCACGGTGCGCATGTTCGTGACTGTAACGATATCAAGCGTACAATGATCACCGTTGTTGTGGCTCTTATCCCTTGTCTCTTGTTCGGCTGCTACAATACAGGTTTGCAGGTGGGCTTGGAGGGCTGGTTGGCATTCGCCTACGGCTTGGTGCGTATCCTTCCTATGATCGCCGTATCGTATATCGTTGGTTTGGGTATTGAGTTTACCGTAGCGCAGTGGCGTGGTCACGAGGTTAATGAGGGCTTCCTCGTTTCGGGTCTCCTCATTCCTTTGGTAATGCCTGTAAGCACTCCGCTTTGGATGGTAGGTATCGGTACCGCATTCGCTGTAATCTTCGGTAAGGAGATCTTCGGTGGAACAGGTATGAATGTATTCAACCCTGCCGTTTTGGCTCGTGCATTTGTATTCTTCGCCTACACTCCGCAAATGTCGGGTGAGACCGTTTGGTACTCGACATGGAAGATGTTTGGTGCAACCGATGCACAGACCGGTGCTACCGCTTTGGAGCAGTTGGCTTCGAAGGGTGAGATGCAGTGGTCGGCTCTCGATGCGTTCCTCGGCTTTATCCCTGGCTCGTTCGGTGAGACCTCGACCTTGGCAATTCTCATCGGTGCTGCAATCTTGCTCTACACAGGCGTAGCTTCGTGGAAGACTATGGTTTCGGTATTTGTTGGTGGTTTGGCTATGGCTTACACCTTCTCGCTTTGCGGTGTTGGTGCTTTGAGCTCGCAGGGTGTTGAGCCTTATATGCACTTGCTCGTTGGCGGTTTCGCTTTCGGTGCAGTGTTTATGGCTACCGACCCTGTAACTTCGGCGCAGACCTCGACAGGTAAGTATATCGTAGGCTTCTTGACAGGTGCTATCGCAATCTTGATTCGTGAGGTTAACCCTGCATATCCGGAGGGTATGATGCTTTCGATTCTCTTTATGAATGCGTTGGCTCCACTCGTTGACTACTTCGTAGTTGAGGCAAATATCCGTCGTCGTAAGAATCGTGTTAAAATCGCTAAATAAGGAGGATAGGCTATGAAATTCAATACAAACAGCAATGTATATATCATCATCTACTCGGTAGTGATGGTAGTTATCGTGGCGGTGCTCCTTTCGTTGGCAGCTCTTGGCTTGAAGGAGCGTCAGGATAACAATATTCTCAATGAGAAGAAGGTACAGATCGTGAAGGCTCTCGGTTATGACGCAGCAACCGTATCGTATGACGAGGTTGTAGCAGAGGCCGCTTTGCTCAATGCAGAGGGCGTAGCCGTAGAGAACGATACACAGAAGGTTTTTGACGCTTTGCAGAGCGTTAAGGATACTCGTGCAGCAGGTCAGTTCCCAATCTTCAAGGCAACCGACGGTAGCGTAGTAGTACCTTTGTATGGTGCAGGTCTTTGGGGCCCAATCTGGGGCTATATCGCTTTGGCTCCCGATATGAACACCGTTAAGGGTATCGTACTCGACCACTCGGGCGAGACTCCTGGCTTGGGTGCGGAGATTACCACTGCAAAGCATCAGGCTATGTATCCTGGCAAGACCGTATTCGAGGGTGAGGAGTTGGTAGGTATCACCTTGAAGAAGGGTGGTGCTGACGCAAACAATCCTCACGAGGTTGATGCCATCACAGGTGGTACAAAGACTTCGGACGGTGTGTCGGCTATGATTAAGGATTGCTTGGTGTCGTATGTGCCATATTTCGTGGCAGCAAAGGCGACAACTGAGCAGGTGTCTAACGAATTAAACACTGAGAACAATGGCAAGTAAGAGTTTGAAAAATTTGACAGCTCCGCTCAGCGGAAATAACCCTGTCATCGTTCAGATTCTCGGAATCTGTTCGGCTTTGGCTGTTACCGTGCAACTCAAACCTGCTATTGTTATGGGTTTGTCGGTAATGGTAGTTACAGCGTTCGCCAACTTGGTGATGTCGATTTTGCGTAAGGGTGTACCTTCGCGTATCCGTATCATCGTGCAATTGGTTGTAATCGCTTCATTGGTAATCTTGGTAGACCAGGTATTGAAGGCATTTGTTTACGATGTATCGAAGCAGTTGTCGGTATATGTTGGTCTTATTATTACAAACTGTATCGTGATGGGTCGTGTCGAGGCGTTCGCTTTGCAGAACAAGCCTTGGGACTCGTTCCTCGATGGTATCGGTAACGGTGCGGGCTACGGCTTGATTCTCGTAATCGTGGCATTCTTCCGTGAGTTGCTCGGCTCGGGCTCGTTGTTCGGCTTCCCAATCTTCGAGAAGCTCGGTCTTTATGAGCTTGGCTACGCAAACTGCGGTTTGATGTTGTTCCCACCAATGGCACTTATCATCATAGGTTGCATCATCTGGGTACACCGTTCTATTAACAAGGATTTACAGGAGAAATAGGAGGATAGATTATGGAAACTTTGAATTTGTTTATTCGTTCGATTTTTATCGACAATATGGTCTTCGCATTCTTCTTCGGAATGTGCTCCTACATCGCCGTATCGAAGAGTGTTAAGACGGCTCTCGGTCTTGGTCTTGCCGTAACCTTCGTGCAGACAATGACTGTGCCTTTGAACTACCTCTTGAATGAGTATGTTTTGGCTCCTAATGCATTGGTTGAGGGTGTAGATTTGTCGTTCCTCTCGTTTATTGTCTTTATCGCCGTTATCGCTGCATTCGTGCAGTTGGTGGAGATGATTGTCGAGAAGTTCTCGCCTTCGCTCTACAACCAGCTCGGTATCTTCCTTCCGCTTATCGCTGTAAACTGCGCCATCATGGGTGGCTCGCTCTTTATGCAGCAGATGGTAGGTGCAGGTGAGATTCGCAATGTTGGCGAGTCGGTGGTATATGGTTTGGGTTCGGGTATTGGCTGGTGGTTGGCTATCGTTATGATGGCTGCTATCCGTGAGCGCCTCGCCTACTCTCATATCCCTGCTGCATTGAAGGGCCCTGGTATCGCATTTATTATCACAGGCCTTATGGGTATCGCATTTATGATATTCTCGGGTATTCAGTTGTAACCTTTAATAAGAGTAAAATAAGATGGTAAAAGTAATTATTGTTGCAATCGTTGCCTTTCTTGCAGTAACACTCCTCTTGGTGGCACTGTTGCTCTTTGCAAAGGCTAAACTTACCTCGTCGGGTAATGTAACCATCGACATCAACAACGGCAAGAAGGTCGTTGAGGTTGAGGCTGGTGGTAACCTCCTTGCTACACTTGCTACGGCAGACATCTTCCTTCCATCGGCTTGCGGTGGTAAGGGTGCGTGCGGTCAGTGCAAGTGCCAGGTGTTGGAGGGTGGCGGCGAGGTTCTCCCTACCGAGACAGGCTTCTTCAACCGCAAGCAGATTCGTGAGAATTGGCGTTTGGGTTGCCAGGTGAAGGTTAAGGAGGATATGAAGATCGCTGTTCCTGACTCGGTGCTCAGCATCAAGAAGTGGGAGTGCGAGGTTATCTCGAACCACAATGTTGCTACCTTCATCAAGGAGTTCGTGGTTAAGTTGCCTGAGGGCGAGCACCTCAACTTCCGTTCGGGTGGTTACATCCAGATTGATGTCCCTGCAATCACCGTTGATTACAAGGATATCGATGTTGATCCACAGTACGAGGAGGATTGGGTTAAGTTCGGTCTTCGTGACTTGAAGATGGTGAACCCAGAGCCTCAGGTGCGTGCTTACTCGTGCGCAACCTATCCGGCCGAGGGCGATATCATCCGCTTGAATGTTCGTATCGCAACCCCTCCATTTGGTCCGGATCGCAAGATGTTGCCTGTAAATCCGGGCGTCTGCTCGTCGTACATCTACTCGCTCAAGCCGGGCGACAAGATCACTATGTCGGGCCCTTACGGAGAGTTCTTCTTGCCGGATAACTTGCCAGATACACAGGAGCTCATCTTTATCGGTGGTGGTGCAGGTATGGCGCCTATGCGTTCGCACATTATGCACCTCTTCAAGACCGAGAAGACCAAGCGCCCTGTTTCCTTCTGGTATGGTGCTCGTTCGCTCAAGGAGGCATTCTATTTGGAGGACTACGCAGAGATCGAGCGCGAGTTCCCTAACTTCAAGTTCAACCTCGCTCTCGACCGTCCGGATCCGGAGGCAGATGCAGCAGGCGTTGACTACAAGGTGGGCTTCGTTCACAATGTTCTCTTCGAGAACTACCTCAAGAACCACGAGGATCCAGAGGGTTGTATCTACCTTATGTGCGGACCTCCAATGATGGTCGGCGCGGTAGAGAAACTTCTCGACTCGCTCGGCGTTCCACCGGAGAATATCCTCTACGATAACTTCGGC
>JAFVVS010000070.1 GCA_017502025.1 Alistipes sp.
CAAAAATCAGCACTACGCAAGGAGTTGATAAATCAACCCGATTTTGTTTTCACATCGCTACGCCCTACAAACAAGTTTGTGTGCGTAGTGCTGCAAAAACAAAAAGATGCCGATAATATCGACATCTCCTTGCTCCGTTTTCTTTTTTGCGGAGAGAGGGGGATTCGAACCCCCGAAACCCTTTTGGGGTTTACTCGCTTTCCAGGCGGGCCAGTTCAACCACTCCTGCATCTCTCCTCGGTTGCGACGGCAAAGATAGTGTTTTTTGCCAAATTCCACAACAAAAATTGGCGCACTATAAGAAATTTGTTAAATTTGCAGAAAACAACATTAAAACGATCTTATTTATGACTCAACTTAAAACCGATAACCGTGTCGTCTGGGTTGATTGGATGCGTGTGGTAGCCTGTTTTATGGTTATTCTCGTTCACTCCACCGAACCATTTTATCTTGGTGGCGAGGGTGCGCAGATTTTGACCCTGGCAGATGCCTATTGGTCGTCGTTCTTCGACTCTGTCGTGCGTGCATGTGTGCCACTCTTTATTGTAGCGTCGAGCTACTTGCAGTTTCCGTTGCACTACTCCTCGGGCGAGTTCTTACGCCGCCGTGCAGTGCGAGTGTTGGTGCCATTTCTGCTGTGGAGCGCAGTCTATGCCCTTGCGTGGGGCGAGCCTGTGGAGAACTTCAAAAATCTCTTGTTGAACTTCAACTATGCGGCAGGACACCTCTGGTTTGTATATATGTTGGTTGGCGTATATCTGCTTATGCCGTTACTCTCGCCTTGGGCAGAGAGGGTAGGCAAGCGAGAGTTGCAAGTTTATCTCGGCATTTGGGCATTCACTACACTTATTCCGATTATTCGAGATGTGGTTTCCGGAGGCTTCGAAAACTTGGAAGTTATATATGGCGTGTCGGGTCTGCCTCGCCAGGCAATATTCCCGTTGTGGGGTGAGTGCGCCTGGAATGCTTATGGCACATTCTACTACATAAGTGGCTTTATTGGCTACCTCTTGCTTGGCTTGTACTTCCGTCGCTTTGTGTGTGAGTTGTCGTGGAAGAGGACCTTAGTTATCGCTATTCCGAGCTATCTGGCAGGCTTTGCAGTGGTCTTTGGTGGCTTTTTGCGTCGTGTATTCGAGATGTCGCAGGGCGAATTCCCCGTTACAGGCTTGGTCGAGAAGGCTATGTGGTGGGAGACTACTTGGTGCAACGATACTGTCGGCGTGGCGCTGATGACCGTGGCGTGGATACTCATCTTCAAGAAGATTAAGTGTAGTGGAGACTTCTATCAGAAGGTGCTTTTGCCTGTGTCGAAGGCGAGCTATGGCATATATCTCTTGCACCTCTTGGTGTTGGTGCCAATCAGCGGAGCTATGCGTGAGTGGCTCGGCGTAGGTGCTGACGGCTGCTTGGGCGTATGGACTACACCGGTGCAGATTGTAGTGTCGGCACTCCTTGGCTTTGTGGCTTCCGCTTTGATTGCCGTTGTTGCCCAGAAGATTCCGAAGATTGGAAAGTATATAGTAGGGTAGGGAGATTAAAAAGATTAGGGAGTTTAGTGACAAATAACTAAACTCCCTAATTTCATTTCTGTATCTCTACAAGTTGTCGAGCCACGCACCGAGCTTCTGCTTCAACTCTGCCATGTGGACAAAGTTGCTGCCCCAGCCGTGTCCGCCCGAACTGAATGTTACGAGGGTTGCCGGTACTCCACACCTTGTAAGTGCATCGTAATACGCCTTGCCATTGCTTGCGGGTGGTACAGTCTTATCGTCGGTGGCGTAGGTGATAAATGCCTGTGGGGTGGCATCGCTAACCTGCAATTCGTTGGAGTAGTAAGTTCGCAACTCCGACGTTGCGTGCGAGCCGAGCAGGTTGTCACGAGAGCCATTGTGCGTCGCACCAACCATCGTTATCACGGGGTAGAAGAGAATCTGAAAGTCGGGTTGCATCTTGCCGTCAAAGTGGGTTGCAGCGGTCGAGGCGAGATGTCCGCCAGCCGAGAAGCCCATAACACCAATCTTATTTTTGTTGATAAGCCAATTGGAGGCGTTGCGTTGGAAAATATAGAGTGCCGAGTAGATATCTTCGACCGGTATCTCCGGATTGCCCTGCGGAAGTCGATAGCGCAATACGGCATAGGCAATGCCCCTCTCGTTGAAGAATGGAGCCCAATCCTCACCCTCGTAGCCACCTGCCAGATAGCTATATCCGCCACCCGGGCACGCAATAACCGCAGCTCCGCAGTTGATACTCTCCTCGGGTAGGAATACCTTCATATCGACAGCATCCCCACTCTCTGCGACAAACTCGTAATAGAGCTCTCTGTTGTACGGTGTCTTGTCGTTCGAGCAACCGAACAATATCGGTGCAATCGCAAATATAAGTAGCGCTACTCGTTTCATCGTTTTGCTCGTATTAAGTCATATTCCAACCACTCCCATATCTGGTCTGCCATCTCCTGCATACCCTTGGCGTTTGGATGCACTCCGTCGTAGGTCGAGGCATTGCGGTTTTCAAACATCACCATAGCATAAGGCAGATTGTAGTGCGAAGCAAGCTCTATTGCCACATCACGATATTTTGGGTATGACTGCATAGCATCGCCAATGATAATCATAATCTTTGCCTTCGGATAGTCACGACGAATAAGTCGTATGAGCTTGTCGTAAGCCTGTGCGAATTGGTATTCGTCGAGATCCTCCAACGAGAGGTCGAAGTTGTGCGAGCCAACAGGCAACTCATAACTCTTCGAATCATTGGTACCTCCATTTATAAGTACCACATCCGGATCCTCCATATCGTCGTATCTGCGCAAGAAACAGTAACCCGGATGTCCTTTCGAGTTGTGCTCCTGTATGCAGGTGCCTGTGTAGGAGGTGTTCACATCGAGCTCGGCAGACGGCATCTTCTCGTATATGAGTTTCCACCAATATGATTGCTCAACCGATGTCAGGTCGGTATATTTAGCCTTCGGATACTGATAGTTATTAGGATAAGGGGTGTAACCCTGCCAAGTGGTGATGCTATCTCCGATAAGCGCAATCTTGATAGGTTGTGTAGGCTGATCGTCGCCCGATTCGTTGTCGCAAGCACATAGACCAAGTACGGCAAGCAGAAGTAATAATTTTTTCATAATTTGAAGGTCTTATGGGGTTGTTGTAGGTTGATTATAGATTGGAAACCCACTCTATAAGTTTGTTGCTGATATCTTTTGCATAGGCGAACGAGTCGACTGTCCAGCCGTGCCCGCCACTCGGATAGACCACTCGCTGCACCTCCACACCATTCTCGACAAGGGCCTTGTAGTACGCCTCGCTATTGTATTTAGGCGAAACAGAGGTGTCGTTCGAGGCGTAGGTTAGGAAACACTTTGGTGTGTCGCCTGTCACATGCAACTCGTTGGAGAACTCCTCAATCAATGCCTGACTCGGATTCTCGCCGAGAAGCTCCTGACGGGAGCGAGTGTGAGTGCCCGTGCCCATTGTGATTACAGGGTAGAACAATATCTGAAAACCGGGCTTCCACGACTTCGACGGATGCGTTGCAACGGTAGAGGCGAGGTGTCCGCCAGCCGAAAAGCCCATAACACCAATTCTACGCTTGTCTATGCCCCAATTGACCGCATTCTCCAAGAAGATACCTACGGCACGGTCTAAATCGTGTCGTGGCACTGCAGGATCGCCCTTCGGAAAGGTGTAATAGAGCACCGCATAGGCACATCCTATGGCATTGAAGTGCTCCGCCCAATAAGTGCCCTCGAAGGCTCCGCCAAACTTATAGTAGGCTCCGCCCGGGCAATCTATAATGGCAACACCGGTGTTAAGCTCCTCCGACGGTAGGAATACCTCCATATGGATACCCTCCTCACCTTCGGTTGTGAATGAGTAGCGCAACTCTCGACCCAAAGGTCCCTCTTTCTCTTTGACATCTGGCGTGTCGCATCCAACAAACATCATCGCCATAACCAGAATTAATAATTTACACTTCATATCTGCTTTTCTTAGCCATATCTGCATACAAAGATAATAAAATATCCGCAAAAAACAAAGGCACAACCTTGCAATTAAGATTGTGCCTTGAAAAAATATAAAAATCGTTTTAGGTGAGCAAAAAGGTGCGACCCGTAATCGAATCGCACCATTAAAATTGGCTTTTAAGGGTGCAAATACAAGGCGCACAAGAAAGCCACCGCACAGCATAGTAAACCTATGTGAGCAGGTGGCTTATCGCAGAGCAACGCAGTAGTTGCCCCTTAAAAACAATTTTTATTTCATCGCCTGCTGTACGGCAACTGCAACAGCAACGGTAGCACCTACCATTGGGTTGTTACCCATACCGAGGAAGCCCATCATCTCAACGTGTGCTGGAACTGACGAAGAACCTGCAAACTGAGCGTCAGAGTGCATACGACCAAGGGTATCGGTCATACCGTAAGAAGCTGGACCTGCGCCCATGTTATCTGGGTGCAAAGTACGGCCGGTACCACCACCCGATGCAACCGAGAAGTACTTCTTACCTGCCAATACACGCTCCTTCTTGTAAGTACCAGCTACCGGGTGCTGGAAACGGGTTGGGTTTGTCGAGTTACCGGTGATCGATACATCAACATCCTCACGCCACATTACTGCAACGCCCTCACGAACATCGTCTACACCATAGCAACGAACCTTTGCACGAAGACCATCCGAATAAGGAGTAGCCGATACCTCGTGTACCTCGCCTGTGTAGTAGTCGAACTGGGTCTGAACATAGGTAAAGCCGTTGATACGAGAGATAATCTTCGCAGCGTCCTTACCCAAGCCGTTGAGGATAACTCGGAGTGGGTTCTTACGAACCTTGTTAGCCATCTCAGCAATCTTGATTGCACCCTCAGCAGCAGCGAACGACTCGTGACCAGCCAAGAATGCGAAGCACTGAGTCTCCTCACGGAGCAAACGAGCAGCCAAGTTACCGTGACCAAGACCTACAAGGCGGTCATCAGCAACCGATCCTGGGATACAGAATGCCTGCAAGCCCTCGCCGATAGCCTCAGCAGCGTCAGCAGCAACTGTACAACCCTTCTTAATTGCGATAGCAGCACCTACAACATAAGCCCACTTTGCGTTCTCGAAGCAGATTGGCTGAGTCTCCTCACACATCTTGTAAGGATCCAAACCCTTCTCGTCGCAGATAGCCTTTGCCTCCTCGATGCTCTTAATACCATATTGTGCAAGCACAGCGTTAATCTTATCAATTCTGCGCTCATAGCTCTCAAATAATGCCATAATCTTTTCTGATTTTATAAGGTTTAACAATATGGTTTATTACTCGTGACGAGGATCGATGTACTTAACTGCATCCTTGAAGCGACCATACGATCCCTTCGACTTCTCCAATGCCTCAACAGGCTCG
>JAFVVS010000071.1 GCA_017502025.1 Alistipes sp.
TACCTTTGCACCGCTAAATACCCGACTTTGGGTTATAGCGGTAAGGCCCGTTCGTCTATCGGCTAGGACGCAAGATTTTCATTCTTGAAAGACGAGTTCGACTCTCGTACGGGCTACAAGACTGTGGAAGAGGAGCGTGAGAGCGCTTTTTCTACGCAGACGGCGTGGTAAAACCAACATTTAGGAGAGGACATTTGTCTATCCGAAACCGACTACGGTCGTGAAGAGGTGGGAGCAACCTTAAATGCTTCGGGGAGAGGCGACCTTAAATGCCTTGGGTGTGGTGCAACCCCAAAAGTGCCAAAAACAGGAAAATAAATAACAAATAAATAAAAAGTAAAAAACTATGGCAAATCACAAGTCATCTGTTAAGAGAATTCGTCAGACAGCAACCAAGCGTGCGCACAACCGTCTTTACCACAAGACTACCCGTAACGCTCTCAAAGCTCTCCGTCACACAACCGAGAAGAGCGCTGCTGAGGCATTGCTTCCAAAGGTAACCGCTATGCTCGATAAGTTGGCAAAGACCAACATTATCCACAAGAACAAGGCTGGTAACCTCAAAAGCGCAGCACAGTTGCACGTAAACGCTCTCTAATCAGGGAGAGTTCGCTCAAAGGGCGACTGATTTCAGAAAGCAAATAGTCTGTCAGAAATGACAGGCTATTTGCTTTTTTATTAACCAATATAGTCCTTTCTCTACGCCATTAAGTCGAGCAATTACATTGTTTCGCAAAACCGCTCTACATTTGTTGCATCAACACAACAGATGCACTATGAGAGATATTTTAGAGCGACTGCGACAGAGCGCAGGTGGTCCGATTGGGCAATATATGAGTCGAGTTCACGGATATTTCGCCTTTCCGAAGTTGGAGGGCGAGATTGGTCCGTATATGCGATTTAGGGGTAGAGAGGTGCTGAATTGGAGCCTCAACAACTACCTCGGCTTGGCAAACCATCCCGAGGTGCGACAAGCCGATACGGAAGGTACCGAGCGATTTGGTCTGGCTGCGCCTATGGGTGCGAGAATGATGAGCGGACAGACCGCATACCACGAGCAGTTGGAGCGAGAACTCGCCGACTTTGTCGGCAAGGAGGATGCCTTCCTTCTCAACTTCGGCTATCAGGGCATGATTTCGATTATCGACAGTCTGCTCACACATAGGGATGTAGTGGTCTATGATGCCGAGTCGCACGCCTGCATCATCGACGGCTTGCGTATGCACAAGGGGCGACGCTTTGTCTATGCCCACAACGATGACTCCTCGCTACGCCGCCAACTACGCCACGCCACCGACCTCGCCGAGGAGCAGGGCGGAGGTGTGCTCGTAATTACCGAAGGGGTCTTCGGTATGAAGGGTGACCTCGGCTTCTTGGATGTGATTGTGGCATTGAAACAAGAGTTCTCGTTCTGCCTTCTCGTCGATGATGCGCACGGCTTCGGCACTATGGGCAGTGGCGGGCGAGGTACTGCCGACCACTTTGGCGTGACGGAGGGTGTGGATGTGCTGTTCAGCACCTTTGCCAAGTCGATGGCAGGCTTTGGGGCATTTGTGGCGGGCGAGAGGTGGCTCGTCAATCTACTGCGCTACAATATGCGCTCGCAACTATATGCCAAGTCGTTGCCACTACCTATGGTGGTGGGCGCATTGAAGCGACTCGATATTATCCGTCGCCACCCCGAATACCGGGAGCAGTTGTGGATGATTACTCGTGCCCTGCAAGAGGGGCTTCGTCAAAATGGCTTCGATATTGGCGTTACGCAGTCGCCCGTAACACCCGTTTATATGCGTGGCGGAAACGAGGAGGGAACAAATCTGATTGTCGATTTGAGGGAGAATTATGGCATCTTCTGCTCGATTGTTATCTACCCCGTGATTCCGAAGGGGGAGATTATCCTGCGCCTGATTCCTACGGCAGCACACACCCTCTCGGATGTCGAACGAACAATCGAAGCGTTCAAGGCGGTGCGAGAGAAGTTTGAGTCGGGCTACTATCGCTCGATGCCGATACCACAGTTGGCCGACAAAGAGTTTAGGGTGAGATAGGGGAATTAGAGGCGTTAGGGCCGTTAGAGGCGTTAGAGAGTTTAGGGAATTTAGGGAATTTAGGGATTATCACGAAACGCCCTATACTCTCAGGACAAAAGTGCAAATAGAGGAGCGAGTGCAACAATAACAAACCCTTTCTAATACCGCAGCATACTGAGCGTATGTGAGGATTTAGAAAGGGTTTTTAGGGGAAGCAATCGCCCTATATTTGCGCTTTTGCTATACGGTCATGATTTCACGTTCCTTCTTCTCAAACGAAGCATCAATCGACTTGTTGAACTTCTCAACTATCTTCTGAATCTGTGCCTCGCCGTCTTTGCCCTCATCCTCAGGCATACCCTCTTTTACGGCCTTCTTGAATGCCTCTACTGCGTCACGACGAGCGTTACGAAGCGAGATGCGAGCATTCTCGGCCTCGGCCTTTGACTGCTTAACGAGCTCCTTACGACGCTCCTCGGTGAGAGGCGGCATAGAGAGGCGGATGCTCTCGCCATTGTTTGACGGAGTAAGACCGATGTTAGAGTCAATAATAGCCTTCTCGATTAGGCGAATCATATTCTTATCCCAAGGCTGGATAAGGATAGTCTTTGCATCGGGTACAGTCACGCTTGCTACGCCCGAAACAGGGGTCTGCGAGCCGTAGTAGTCAACAAATACGCCATTCAAGACATTAACAGATGCCTTGCCTGCACGAATGTTTGCCAAAGATTCCTCCAAGAAATCTACCGCCTTCTGCATACGAACGGTAGCATCATTTAAGATTGTTTTAGTATCCATAGTATAATAATTTAGTTTTTTTTGCCATTAGCCATTAGCTGTTAGCCACTGGCTTCTAATTACTTCTTTATCTCTTGCTCGATAAGTTTTACGAGTTCTGCAAACTCTGCCTCGTCGTAGCCTACACTCGCCTTTACCACCTTACCATCTTTGCCGATAAGGAAGTTGCGAGGGATGTAGGTCTGCGCATACTCGGCATAGACACGACCATCGGTGTCGAGTCCCATAGGGAAGGTGTAGCCCATCTTCTCACGGAATGCCGCCACAGTCTCTCGCTTCTCGCCACGAGATACAGGGATAAAGACAAATGGCTTGCCCTTGAACTTCTCGATGATATCCTTCTCTACACGAGCCAACTCGGCACGGCAAGGAGGGCACCAAGTTGCCCAGAAGTTCAGCAATACGACCTTACCCTTCAAGTCGGCGAGTTTAACGGTCGAGCCGTCGAACATCTGCACCTCGAAGTTGGGTGCCTTCTGACCATCTTTCACGATAGTTGCCTCCTCGGGCGTTGGTCGGCTATTTTGAGCCTTGGCGGTCAATGAACCACCAAACAATAGTGCTGCACAGAGTACAATGGCAAGAATTGCCATTACAACCATACTCAAAGTGCTCTTCTTTTGATGTCTTCGTGCCATAATTAATTATTGCTTTTAGCCATTAGCCATTGACCTTCGGTCTTCACTGCTCCGCCTCTGCATAGTCTGCAAGCAGTCTCTGCACTCGGCTTGATCGCAGCGGTAGCCATTAGCTTTTTTAGTTTTCAGTTTTCCGTTATTTATGTACCAATGTTCCGATATTCTCGCCACGCAACACCTTCATCAGGTTGCCAGGGGTGTCCATATCGAATACGATGATATTCAAGCCATTCTCCTTGCAGAGGGTGAAGGCGGTCATATCCATAATCTTCAAATTTCGTGCATAAATCTCGTCGAACGAGATCTCGTCGAACTTTGTAGCGGTAGGATCCTTCTCGGGGTCGGCAGTATAGACACCATCTACACGAGTGCCCTTGAAGAAGCCGTCAGCCTCAATCTCGATACCACGCAAAGCCGAAGCCGAGTCGGTAGAGAAGTAAGGATTCGATGTTCCGCCACCGATGATTACGACATATCCCTCACGCAGATACTCCAACGCCTTATCCTTAGAGTAGTACTCGCCGATAGGCTCCATACGAATAGAGGTCAAAACCTTACACTTAACGCCCTCATCGTTCAACACCGCCTGCAAAGCCAACGAGTTGATAATCGTAGCAAGCATACCCATCTGGTCGCCCTTCACACGGTCGAAGCCCTTCTTTGCGCCCTGCAAGCCACGGAAGATGTTGCCACCACCGATTACGATACCAATCTCTGTGCCAAGCTCCTGTGCCTCCTTGATCTGCTGTGCATAGACACGAGCCTGATCCATCGAGATGCCATACTTTTGCTCGCCTTGCAACGACTCGCCACTCAATTTCAGAAGAATTCTTTTATATTTCATAAGGTTCCTTTTTTGTTTCTAACCACAAATATATGAAAAGAAAATGCAAAATGCAAAATGCAGAATTCAAAATTGTTGAAACCGCATCACTTTTAGAGCGCACGGAGCAAGTCGCACGGCGCAACCGCATACTGCTCGGGCGAGATACCTCGCTCCTCCAAGGCTCGTTGCAAAGGTCTGAATCGCACCATAAAGTGCTCGTTGATGCGCACCGGTGGGCAGAGCTCGATACCCTGCTCCTTGTAGATGAGCCACACCAACTCCGAGCAATAGACCTCCTCGTTGTCGAAGCTGAAATTGAGGTCGTACCAACGACCAAGCCACTCTGCCTGGTCTATCGGCTTGGTGAGTTGCTGTACGGGGCGCTTAATAATAAACTTTTTGCCCACCGACTTGTCGATAAATCGCTCAATCGGGAGGATGCGCACCGTAGTATCAGCCTCCATAATCTGCACACCCTCAGGGGTATTTACCGCAATACCGCAGTGGCTCCAAATAGACATCATTCCCATCTTTACGAACTTCGATTGGAACGATCTTGTTTCGATAAATACGATATCGCCCTCACGCAAAGTCGACAAATCACCACCTCTGCGACACGATGCACACAATAGCACAAGCAGTATTAATAGTATCTTTTTCATAGTTTTTTTGTTTTCTGAACTCCTACCGTTATCACGGCGCAACCATTCTGGGGATTATAGGGGCGGGCGTTCCGCCCTTACTGGGGGCGCACCTTCGGTGCTTACTGGGGTGCGCTGAAAGTTTTTAGTTTTCAGTTTTCAGTTTTTACTCTCCCCACTCGTAGCGTTTGCCCTCGATGCCGAGCATTGCGGTGATGCGCTCGGTAACGGTCTGACACACCGCCTCGATATCCTTCGGCAGCGAGTAGAACGATGGGGTAGCCGGCAAAATCACCGCTCCCGCCTCGGTCAGCGCAGTCATATTGCGGAGGTGAATCAACGAATATGGCGTTTCACGCACCACAAAGATGAGTCGTCTGCGCTCCTTCAACATCACATCGGCAGCACGCTCAATCAGGGTCTGCGACACACCCGAAGCGACTCTTCCGATAGTTCCCACACTCGACGGCACCACCACCATAGCATCCCAGCGTGCCGAGCCACTCGCCGGCGAAGCAAAGAGGTTGTCGTTGTCATACTCCTCTATTTTTGCCGAAACAGGCATTATCTCCCCCTCGTGAGCCACCACGGCTCGTGCATTTGCACTATAAATGACCGCTACACGCTCCACCTCTCGGCTCTCGACCAATGCATTCAAGAGTTGTCGTGCATAAATCGCACCACTTGCTGCTGTTATTGCCACTACTATCTTCATTATAGCTCTATTGCTTTACATTTAAGACCAAGTTCGGCAATGCGCTCCAACACCTTCGGCAACGCATAGCTCATATTCGCAAACGACTTCTCGCTGTCGTGAAAGAGGATTATCGCACCCGCCTTTATGTGCGGTAGCACCCCTTGCAGACACCTCTCACCCGATATTTTGCGATTGTAATCACGGGATATGATGCTCCACATCACAATTTTATAACGCTTTGCCACGGCTCTCAACTGCGGCAGCGTAACACGGGCATAGGGCGGGCGAAACAGGTTGCTCTGCACCGAATAGGAGGCGAAGTCTATATCCTCCAAATATTGCTCCAGCGACATCAGATAGCCCTTCTGGTGCGAGTAGGTGTGGTTACCCACCCGGTGTCCATCGGCAATAATTTTTGCATAGAGGTCGGGGTATCGCTCGACATTTTTGCCCAACACAAAGAAGGTCGCCTTGGCATCGTATCGCTTCAATAGCGACAATATCCACTCGGTGATACCCGGTGTAGGTCCGTCGTCGAAGGTGAGATAGACACCTCGCTCGTCATCGATTTGCCAAATCAAATCGGGGAGCAATTTCCGAATAAATTTAGGAGGTGTAATCTTCATCGCTTTTGTCGTTTTGCTCTGCAAAGATAGCGATTTTTCGGCAAAAAATTTGCGAATAAAAAAAAATGGCTAACTTTGCTAAATAAAAAATTATCCCTATGAAAAAGCTCCTAAAATCATTGCTCGTTGTAGTGGTACTGCTTTCAGCAGTCGGTTGCGATAGTTTTCGCTCGCTTACAGGTGCCAAAAAGACAGCTCAAGGTTCGCCTTACGAGGTGTTGGTCGTATGCGACGGCTACGAGTGGGAGAGCGCACTCGGCGCCGAGTTGAAAGCCCTGCTCGAAACACCTGTCGAGATGCTCAACCAAGTTGAGCCGATGTTTAATGTGGTGCGTATCACGGCACGAGATTTCAAACATCTGCTGCCCTCGTATCGCAACATCTTGAAGGTGAAGGCTTCGCCCGAGGTGAAGGAGACGGCGATACTCGCACAATACAATGTGGTGGCAGCACCGCAGATTGTACTCACCTTCCAAGGCCCTTCGATTCAGGCGATGGTAGAGTATCTCAAAGCAAATGGAGCAAGTCTGTTGCAAGTTCTCGAAATGGCGGAGCGCAACCGCACAATCGAGTATGCCAAGAAGCAGGGAGCCAAGGCGTTGGAGAAGATTGTGAAGGAGGAGTTCGATGTCGAGATGCCTATCTCGAACGGCTACCTCTTCCGTGCCGAGAGCGAGGACTTTGTTTGGGCTTCGAACGAGTACCCCGTAGCGAGTCAGGGTTTCTTCATATATACCCATCCGTTCAATGGCAAGTCGAGCATCACAACCGAGGCGTTGGTCAAGGCTCGCAACGAGTTTGCAAAGCGTATTCCCGGACCTGCCGACGGCTCATATATGGCAACCGTAAAGCGTATTCCGAATATCGAGGATGATGGTTATGTCGATTTTCTGCCACAGCGCAAAGTGGTGAAGATAAATGGCAGGGAGTGGATCGAGCTGCGAGGTTTCTGGGAGGTAAAAGGCGACTTTATGGGTGGTCCTTTCGTAAGTTACACCACCCTCGACGAGCGCACAGGCGAGCTATTCACGCTCGACTGCTATGTCTATTCGCCAAAGTATGGCAAGCGCAACTTCCTCCGACCACTCGAACACCTTGTATTCGGGGTAACATTTCCGACCAAACAATAGACCTTAAAAACGATATGAAGAGATTTCTAACCCTTATCTCGGCTCTCTGCATTGCAGTTGTAGCTATGGCACAAAACGATGCTCTGCCAAAGATGTTTGCACACCGTGGTTGTTGGAGCAAAATCTGCCCCGAGAACTCACTCCCTGCCGTTGCTCGTGCTGCACAACACGGCTATATGGGCATAGAGTGCGATGTGAGATTAACCGCCGACGGCAAGATGATAATTATGCACGACAAGACCATAAATCGCACTTGCCGTAACGCCTCAGACTACTCGAAAATCGAGGGTAAAGTCAATGTCAGCGACCTCACCTTCAAGGAGTTGCGCAAGAACTATGTTCTCGCATCGCCAAATGCCGAGTACCGTATGCCTGTACCAACTTTGGAGGAGTTGTTGAAGGAGTGCAAGAAGCACAACATTGTGCCTATGCTCCACAGCAAGTATGTAGAGTCGTACCGCCTGGCACAGAAGATTATGGGCGACAATTGGATATGCTTTACAGGCGATGTCAATGCCCTGAAAGAGTGTCGCAAGTTCTCCGATTGCCTTATTCTTTATGGCATTAAGAAGAAAAATGCCGAGAGCGCATTCGAGGTATTACCACAGCTCGGCGGCAAGTTGGGAGTATCGTCTATGGAGCGTGAGGCCCTCACCCGTGAGCGCAACAAGCGACTTCGTGATTTGGGCTACGAGGTGCAGTCCTCGATTTACAAGGCACCTCGTGAGGTCTATGCTCTGCGTGACGGTGCTTCGATTATCCTCTCCGATTTCAGCCTTATGCCCGACCCAAAGAACAACCCTGCAAAGGTTGTAACGCTCGATCCGCAGGAGTTGGCTCAGGGCGAGACCATTCGTGTGGATGCCGACAGCAAGGTTAAGAATGGCGGTGTAGCTATCGACATCGAGTTCGAAGGCGTGGTGGAGATTGCATTCGACAAGAACAACAACATCTACACCCTGCACAACAACGGCACCTATCACGACCGCTTTGGTATGCGCTTCATCAACCGCAAGGGCTTGGTGACCATTCACGGCGTGGAGGCGACCAAAATAAAGTCTGCGAAGGTATATTTCTACGAGTTCTAATCGCAAATACAGACCACTACGAGGGGTGCTCGATGATTTCGGGCACCCTTTGTTGTGCAAGAATTTATAGGGTAAATTTTGGCAAATGATTAAAAATCATTACCTTTGTTTGCTCTAATGCACAGCAAAGGAAAACAAAAGATAAAAAAGATAAAAATGGCACAGTTTAACAAGTATCGCTCAATCTACTCGCACGAGGAGTTGATGGAGCGTCTGCGCAAGTTGAAGCACTTTGCGCTCGATATGGATGGTACAATCTACCTCGGCACTACCCTCTTCCCCTACACAAAAGGCTTTTTGGGTGGCGTTAAGGAGATGGGGTTGAACTACTCGTTCCTCACGAACAACCCTTCGGCTGGTATTGCGGACTACCTCGCAAAGTTGGCGAAACTCGGCATCGAGGCTACCCGAGAGGAGATGTATACCACCTCTATTGCCACTATCGACTACATTAGAACCCACTACCCCGAGGCTAAACGCCTCTTCTTGCTCGGCACGCCGTCGATGATTGCCGAGTTCGAGAAGGCGGGCTTCATCTCGACAGCCGAGTCGGCAGAGGATGTGCCCGATGTAGTGGTTGTAGCCTTCGATAAGACCTTGCAGTATGACCGCCTCTGCCGTGCAGCGTGGTGGGTATCGCAGAATGTGCCTTACATTGCAACCAACCCCGACCGTGTTTGTCCTACCGACCAGCCTGTTGTTTTGGTTGATTGCGGCTCTATTTGCGAGTGTATTGCTCACGCCACAGGTCGTCGTCCCGACATCACACTCGGTAAGCCCGACCCAAATATGCTCTCGGGAATCCTCACTCGCTTCGGCTACGAGGCTGACGAGGTGGCAATGGTGGGCGACCGCATCTACACCGATATCGAGATGGCGCACAACGCAGGTGCCTTCGGCGTGTTGGTACTCTCGGGCGAGACAACCCTCGAAGTGTGCGATGCTGCACCAAAGCAGCCACACCTCGTCTGCGACAGCATCGAAGTGTTGGGCGAACTCGTAAAGGAGGCTCACGGACTGAAATAAACGGAGAACGGAAAACGGAGAACGGAAAACTAATTTTGCATTCTGCATTTTGCATTTTGCATTCTGAATTAAAACCCTCGTCTAAACACCCTAAACTATGGATACTCAAACTCAGAAGAGATTTAAGATTTGGCAGTGGCGCACAATCATCGTAACGATGATCGGTTACGCCTTCTTCTACTTTGTTCGCAAGAACTTTTCATTCGCTATGCCCGGTTTGGCAGCGGAGTACGGAATATCGAACACCTCGTTCGGTATCGTGATGACCATCGTAGGTCTTGTTTATGGCTTCTCTCGCTACTTCAACGGCATCTTGGCGGACCGAATGAATGCCCGCTACCATATGTCGTTGGGTCTTGCGCTCTGCGCCTTGGCGAGCCTTGCATTCGGATTTATTCCACACCTTCTCGGCATCGAGATTGGAGATGCTCCGCACACACTGATTGTTGCGTTTGCCGTTTTGTTGGTCTTGAACAACATCTTCCAGGGTAGCGGCTTTCCTCCGTGCGCACGATTGCTCTCGCACTGGATTCCGCCGCAGGAGTTGGCAACCAAGCAGTCTATATGGAACACCTCGCACTCTATCGGAGCGAGCATATTGGCTATCCTCTGCGGATTTATTATGGCGAATATGGGTACCGATTTGAGCAACTCGCAGCAGGATGTGGACAAGATTACCAGCAACTATGTTACAACCCTATTCAAAGACGATGTAAAGAAGTCGAACGAGGCTATCGGCAAGGTTGTCAAGGTTTGCGAGCCAAAGGCTTTGGAGGAGGGTGGTTACATCGTGGATGTAGTTTGCAAGATGAAAGAGGGCAAAAAAGACTCTACTTTCACCTACCTCTTCTCGAAGGATAACTTCTTGGCCGTAAAAGAGGCTGTCGATAAGGCTGGTGAGAATGGCGTGAAGGTCAGCTCGTCAGAGATTGCCAAGCAGTGCAATATCGACAAAGCACAGGCTAAGGCTACACAGGCAATTGTTACCCGCACCGAGCACACCGGAGCTTGGCAGTGGGCTTTCTGGATTCCGGGCTTGATTGCATTGCTCGGAGCGTTGGCACTCTTTGCACTCTTGCGCGATACGCCTAAGTCGGTGGGATTGCCAGAGTTGGAGAGCTCGAAGACATCGTTGGATGCGGAGGATACCCCTGCGGCTCGTCGTGCCTATGTGCAGAAGATGGTCTATAAGAACCCTATCGTTTGGGCTCTCTCCATTGCCAACTTCTTCGTATATGTAGTTCGTTTCTCGGTGCTCGATTGGGGACCAAAGTTCTTGACTGAGGCGTGCAATATGACCTTCGAGCAGGCTGCTGCTGCGGTTGGTGCGTTCGAGATTATGGCTATCGTGGGAACACTCGTTGCAGGTTGGGTTACCGACCGCTTCTTCGCAGGTCGTGCTCACCGTACCTGTATGTGGTGTATGGTTGGAGCAGGCATCTCTATGGGTGCATTCTATATGTTCTACCTCCACCCGGGAATGGTTCCTGGTTGGGCGTTGATTGGCGTTTTGGCTATGGCGGGATTCTTCATCTATGGTCCACAGGCGTTGGTGGGTATCGCCGTGTCGAACCAGGCAACCAAGAAGGCTGCCGGCACTGCCAATGGCTTGGTAGGTATCTTCGGCTACCTCTCGACCGCAGTTTCGGGTGTCGGTATCGGTTGGTTGGCCGACAACTATGGTTGGAACTATGTATTTATCAGCGTTATCGCTATGGCGATAGTCGGCACCCTGATATTCTTGGCTATCTGGGGCGCAAAGCGTGACGGATACGACAAGGCAAACAACTAAAAAACTATTATGAAGAAGACTTTTCTGATTTTGGCGCTGTTGGTAACGGCCATTACCACATCCTCGGCACAGAGGGTGCGAGTGATGTCGTACAATGTAAAGAACGGTATGGGCGTGGATGGCATAAACTCCATTGAACGCTGCTCGGATGTTATTCGCAAGGTCGATCCCGATGTTGTAGCCATTCAAGAGGTCGATAGTGTAAATCGTCGCAACAACTACTATGTACTCGGCAGAATGGCCGAGCAGACGGGCTATCACGCCTACTTTGGTCCAACAATTAAGTACAAAGGTGGCAAGTATGGCATCGGAGTATTGTCGAAAAAGCCGGCTTTGTCGACCAAATTCTACTCTATGCCCCACCGCAGAGAGGATAGAGGCGTGTTGGTTGTAGAATTTAAGAGGTACTATCTGGTCTGCACACACCTTTCGGGTCAGTATATCAGAAATGGGCGATGCGTGCAGGTGGATGTTATCAGAGAGGCGGTGTCGGGTCTTAAAAAGCCCGTCTTTATCGCCGGCGATATGAATGCCCGACCCGGCACTCCGGTGATGAAGGCATTCAAGGAGTTTGCCGTGGTGTTGAGCGACGAGAATAAAAAGACAGCTCCATCGAACGACCCTCGTGGTTGCATCGACTATGTTTTGGGCACAAATGGCTCATTCAAAGTACTTGACGAGGAGGTAATCTACGGATGTTATGCATCGGATCACCTGCCACTCTATGTGGATGTCAAGGTCAGCAAGGCAAAAAAGAGAAAATAATATAAACAACCTAAAAAACGATGAAAAAGATTCTTTTGATTTTGGCAGTATTGGTAATGGGTGTTACTACTGCCGAGGCGCAGAAGTTGCGTGTAATGTCCTACAATGTGAAGAATGGCGGTGGCTTGGATGGTATCAAGGATATCACCCGTTGTGGCGCCCTCGTTCGTGATGCACAACCCGATGTTGTAGCCGTTCAGGAGGTGGATAGCGTAACTCGCCGTAACAAGTTCTATGTGCTTGGCAGAATGGCGGAGGCTGCTGGTGGCTACCACGCATACTATGGCCCGACTATCCCTTATGGTGGCGGTAAATATGGTATCGGCGTACTCACCAAGGAGCCGGCATTGTCGACAGAGTTCCACCGCTTGCCTTGCCCACGAGAGCCTCGTGGTATGCTCGTTGTGGAGATGAAAAAGTACTACATTATATGTACTCACCTCTCGTTGAGCGAGCCTTACCGAGTTGAGTCGGTGAAGATTATCAAGGATGTAATCTCGAAGTTGAAGAATAAGCCTGTATTTATCGCCGGCGATATGAATGCACGCCCGGCATCGAAGCCGATTGTGGCATTCAAGGAGTTTGCAACATTGCTTTCCGACGATAGCAAATATACATTCCCTTCGACCAACCCTCGCATCTGCATCGACTACATCTTTGGCGTAAATGGCTCGTTCAAGGTGTTGGGTCGCAAGATCTTCTACGAGAGTTTGGCATCTGACCACCTCCCACTCTATGTGGATGTAAAGGTTGGCAAGGCAAAGAAGAGTAAGAAATAGTAACACAAATGGCAGATAACTATCTCGGTCGCAAGATGGAGGAGTACGAGGCGCAGAAATGCGCCTCGGTGCGTACTCGCAGGGTGTCGCTCGCTTCGTTGTTGGCAAAAAACCGCTCGACACGAGGTTTCGACACCTCGTTTAAGGTGCGCAAAGACCAACTCGTGTCGCTTGTCGAGGCGGCTCGATTGGCACCCTCGGCAATGAATCAGCAGGTGTTGCGCTACCGCCTTGTCACCGAGGAGGAGGCGCACCTTCTCCTACCACATATCCGTATGGGTGCGGCACTGCCCGAATTGAAACTTCCGCTCGAAGGCACCGAGCCAAACGCCTTTGTCGTCATCTGCACCGACAAGGAGAGCCGATATGTCGATATGGATATGGGCATCGCTACGCAGACGATGCTCTTGCGTGCGGTGGAGATGGGATTGAACGGCATCTGCATCGCAGCCTTCGACCACGAGGCAGTGCGTGAGGCGTTGCACCTTCCACTCGCCCCACAGTTGATTTTGGCAATCGGTCGCTCGACCGAGCGCATCGAGGTGGTCGATATCGCAGAGGGCGAAAGCACCACCTACTATCGCAAAAATGGCACTCACTTTGTACCAAAGGTCAAGGTCGAAGATTTAATTATAAAATAGAGCGTTATGAAGGTTTGGAAGGGGGTATGCATATTTATTGCACAGGTGTTATTGTTCGCCACAACAAGTGTGTCGGCGCAGAACAACTCTCTACCTGCCGTATATCGTCAAATCTCCGCCCTTGCCGACCAATACAAAAAGGAGAAAGGGGTTAAGATGATGATATGCCACGACGGCTTTAAGCTCCAAACCGTAAAGGTAATGCTTCGCAAGGAGTTCGGCAAAGAGTTTGTCGACAACATCAAGGCGTTTGCCATTATATTCTACGGCGAAACGGAGAGCAGCGTTGCCGAGAAGATTGTTGCCGAGATTGGAGAGATAACGACACCCCTGCAAAAGATCAATATCGACTCGCAACTACGCCCTGGCGCAAAGGGCTCGGGTTATGTGCGCCTGTCGGAGGATGGGCAGATATTGACCGACCTGCTTATCGTGACCGAACTACCCTCGCCAAAACTAATCTATTTCGGAGGTAACTTCAAGCCCGACAAAGTTCAATACAAGAGATAAAAAACTACGAGTCGCAACTCGTAGTTTTTTGTTTTGAATTACTTCACCTTTTCGAGAAAACCCTCGTATTTGAGCAGCAACGGCTCGCAACGCAGATATATCTCACGAGCCAATGCCTGTTGCGAAGGTCGCTCCGACGAAATATCCTTCAAATAGCTCTCATCGGCAGGATGCTCAGGGTATGCAAGTTCTTTGCATAGGTGGTTATGGCGACGCAGAGAGGCGATTTTCTCTGCCGAAACCTCGCCCGTGCGGGCAAACTCTGCCAACGCCTCGACAAGCGCCTTGAATGGGCTCTTATCGCCCAAATCGGGCACTATATCCTCCAAGCACTCCCACTCTTCCAAGGCGATATAGCACAACGCCAACTGCGGTGTCGCCTCTATATGATCCTCGCTATCGCAATCGAGCAGCAGCTCCAACTGCGCAGCCGACAACTCGACATCTCCTGCCAAGAAGTTATCCACTGCCGAGCCATAGATAATCTCTATTGCAGCACGAGTGTTGGCATGCGAGAAGTCCAACTCGGTGACCTCCTCGGGCAGAACATCGACAATCTGCTGAAAGGCTTGGTAGCGAGTGTTGCACGCCCCCTCGAAGTTGCCCTCCGACTCCTGCTTGTGAGCGTGGTCGAGCGTCTTTGCAAAATCTCCGCCAAGGAGAATGAAATTCTGATTTTCGGTCGGCTTTAATGTTATCTTTCCCATACTATTTTTTCGATTTAGCCCTCAATATATAGATCATATAAGCGGTGATTACTATGGTCACAACGCCACCCCATACATACGCCATCGGAACGGCTCCCATACCTACAAATTGGTTTGATACGAAGACAAACGACGAGCAGATATAGGTCATAAATACCGCCGGCAAAAGCGCAACCCAATAGTTGCGGCGCTCACCGAAAAGATAGACCACAATGCACCACAAGACAACCGTCGCCAACGCCTGGTTTGTCCAAGCAAAGTAGCGCCAAACCACATCGAAATCGACAAATGTAAGCACCACGCCAGCCGTAAAGAGAGGCAAGGCGATAGCGAGTCGCTTCCACTTGGTGCGCTGCTCGATATGGAATACATCGGCAATGATAAGGCGTGCCGAGCGGAATGCTGTGTCGCCCGAGGTTATAGGGGCTGCAACAACTCCCAAAACGGCAAGAATGCCACCCACAACACCAAGTGTGGTGCTCGAAATCTCATTCACAACCCACGCAGGCGTGTGTCCCACCATAACGGCAGAGATACCACCCTTGTCGTAGAAGAATGCCATAGCGATAGCTGCCCAAATCAGCGCAATAACCGACTCGGAGATCATCGAGCCGTAGAATACAAAGCGGCACTCACGCTCGTTATTGACGCAACGAGCCATCAATGGCGACTGCGTAGCGTGGAAGCCCGAGATTGCACCGCAAGCAATCGTGATAAAGAGCGTCGGCACAAGTGGCAGATTAGCCTTGTTTATGTGGAGATTTTCGAGTGTCATCGACGGAATGGTGTAGTCGCCAAAGAGCAATACACCCAACAGACCGAGAGCCATCGTAATCAGCGCAATGCCAAAAAGTGGATATACCTTGCCGATAAGTTTGTCGACCGGCAGGAGTGTGGCGATAAAGTAGTAGATGATGATAATCGCCAACCACCAATTCTTCGACAAGATATCGAATTTTGCCGAGAGGATATCGGCAGGACTTACCACAAAGACCACACCCACCAGCAGAAGCAGAACGACCGAGAAGATACGCATAAAGGCTCCTGCGCCCTTGCCGAGGTAGCGAGCTACGATTTCGGTGATGCTCAAACCCTCGTTGCGCACAAGGATTACGCCCGAGAGGTAGTCGTGCATAGCGCCCATAAAGATACCTCCGAAGGTTATCCACAAGAATGCGACAGGACCATAGCAAGCACCGAGAATGGCACCGAAGATAGGACCTGTGCCGGCAATGTTGAGCAACTGAATGAGGAAGGTGCGCCAGCGAGGCATCGGCACATAATCGACACCATCGTAGAGTTTTGCACTCGGCACTTCGGCTTTTGGGTTGATGTTGCAGACTTTATCGAGGTACTTGCCGTATGAGAAATAGGCTACGACCAGCAATGCCAAACACAAGAGAAAGGTTATCATAATAGTTTAAGTTTTTGTTGCAATAACATACAAAGTTACAAAAAAATTGTAGCGACAACCGAAAAAATCAATGAAAGTTGGGTAAATAAAGAAAAATTTACGATATTTGCGGTGCGAAATCGCAAAGTAAATGCCGATTTAGCTCAGCGGTAGAGCACTTCACTCGTAATGAAGGGGTCTCGGGTTCAAATCCCGAAATCGGCTCGGCCGCTTTCTGACAGCGGTTTTGGGTATTCGATTTCGTGCTAAATATGGTTTGGTTCCGTAGCTCAGTTGGATAGAGCAACAGCCTTCTAAGCTGTGGGTCGTGGGTTCGAATCCCGCCGGGATCACTGAAAGGGAAAATCGAAAGGTTTTCCCTTTTTTGTTTTATATCAATAAGTTACAAGCGCAACGCGCATAACTCTCTGAAACA
>JAFVVS010000072.1 GCA_017502025.1 Alistipes sp.
ATCGACACCCTGCCCGAACTCGATTGGGACGGCAACTTCTACGGCATTATCGACCGCACATTTTCGATTATGAATCAGCGCAATTCGCAACTTATGGTGGAGTTGTGTAAGCCCGAGATTTTGGTGCAGATGCCGTTCGACACCTATGGCGATATCTCGGACTACGCTTTGGCGAAGGAGATAGTAGAAAAAGGGCGCGAACTAATGTCCGCAGCCCTTGATAAGTATGAGTCAGAGCCTAAAAGTCTTTGGCAAAAGTTGCGAGCCAAGTAGCCTCTATTCACCAAAAATCTGGTCGGCAAAGTCGCTCCAAGCCACTTTGTACGCATCGACAGAGCCTTGCGGAACATAGATTTTACGCTCCTTAACCACATCTTCAAATGCGTACTGCTCCAAAGTCGGTGGGGTAGTTGCCTTGCAGTGAATTTCGGTAAGAGCCTCACAATAACTGAATGCTCGATATCCTATGCTTGTGACGGTTGCCGGAAGAATCAAGACAGTGAGTTTCTGACAGTTGAAACAGAGATACTCCGATGTGCTTGTTATGCCTTCGGGCAGAGTTAGCGAGCGCAATCCCGTAGCGGCAAAGGCGTTTCTACCAATTGTTTCAACGCTCTGTGGGAGTGCTATTTCGGTCAGTTGTAAATCGCCTGCAAAAGCATAACTACCAATGCTTTTTACTCCATTGGGTATATTGATAGAGGCGAGTATAGGACATTCGTGGAAGGCGTCATCTTCGATAGTTGTGATGGTTGAAGGTAGTATCACGCTCTCCAAGCCGTGGCACTTGTAGAGTGCCTGCTCCTTGATTGTTCGCAAATTGGTGTTCTTCGAGAGGTCGAGCGTGCGCAACTCAATAGCATTGTAGGCCTGAAAACTCTCCAAATTGACGAAATGCTCAATACCCTTTACCGAGTAGATATTCTTCTTCGAGTCGATATTCACGGCACGAATAGCATTTGCCTCGCTCTCGGAGAGGATCTTGTCGCCATTGATGTCGAACTTCTCGTAGCAATAGCGCATAAACTCTACATCCTCCAACTTCTCGCAATAGTCTGTTGGGGGCGGAATGGTACCCTTCGGAATGGTGATTGTGCTTCCGTCGGAGAGAGTTATGATGACCTCTGTCTCATTTTCGACGATGCCTACGATTATGCAACCCTCATCCTCTTCGTCCTCTTTGCAACCGCAAGTGTTTATGGTTATAGGGTCGCTATTGGCGAAGGTTATCGTGTAGCCGACAATCTCCTCGCCCTCCATAATAGGCGTAACAGAGGTGATGTAGTCCCTGCTCTGCAATACCTCTATAATGGCTCGCAGAGCCTCGATATCCTCTTGGGCTTTGCCGTATTGCTTTTCGAGCTCCTCGATGCGCTGCTCCATATCGTCGAGCCTATCCACCACGGCACTATCGTCGTAGGCGGCAGGGGCGCACGAAGCAAGGCATAACGCCAAAGAGCAAAATATGTAGGTAAATCTTTTCATTGTCAATCTATTACCACGCAAAGAGTGGGTACTGCTCCATCAAGGCATTTACATCCTTGCGAACAGCTGCGATGTTCTCCTCGTTCTCTGCGTCAGAAAGTACTCGGTCAATCAACTCTGCGATATACTCCATCTTATCCTCCTTCAAACCACGGGTGGTGATAGCAGGAGTACCGAAGCGCAAGCCCGAAGTCTGGAATGCCGAGCGAGAGTCGAATGGTACCATATTCTTGTTGGCGGTGATATCTGCCGCTACGAGAGCCTTCTCGGCAACCTTACCTGTCAATTCAGGGAACTTCGAACGCAAATCAACCAAGATGAGGTGGTTGTCAGTTCCGCCCGAAACGATGTTGTAGCCACGAGCCAACAATGCTGCCGACAACGCCTGCGAGTTGCGTACAACCTGTGTCTGATACTCCTTGTACTCCGGAGTTAAAGCCTCGCCAAATGCGACAGCCTTAGCTGCAATAACATGTTCGAGTGGTCCGCCCTGAATGCCTGGGAAAACGGCAGAGTTGAGAATCTGCGACATCTTCTTCACTACGCCCTTCGGAGTGGTCAAACCCCACGGATTGTCGAAATCCTTGCCGAGCAGGATGATACCGCCACGAGGACCACGAAGGGTCTTGTGGGTGGTCGAGGTTACGATGTGAGCATACTTTACAGGGTTTTCGAGCAAGCCGGCTGCGATAAGACCTGCGGTGTGAGCCATATCGATCATAAGGAGTGCGCCAACCTTGTCGGCAATCTCACGCATACGCTTGTAATCCCACTCACGAGAGTAGGCAGAAGCACCACCTACGATAAGCTTTGGCTTGTGCTCCAACGCCTTGCGCTCCATCTCGTCATAATCGACACGACCATCCTCCTCACGCACCGAGTAGTCGATAGCATTGAAGTACATACCCGACATATTTACTGCCGAGCCGTGCGAGAGGTGACCTCCGTGCGAGAGGTTAAGACCGAGGAATGTATCGCCTGGCTTCAATACTGCAAAGAATACCGCCATATTTGCCTGTGCACCCGAGTGTGGCTGAACATTGGCATACTCTGCGCCATAGATCTGGCAAAGACGCTCGATAGCAAGGCTCTCCACCTTATCTACAACCTCGCAACCGCCATAGTAGCGAGCCGCAGGGTAGCCCTCGGCATACTTATTTGTCAAAACCGAACCCATAGCGTTCATCACCTGCTCACTAACAAAGTTCTCCGAAGCGATAAGCTCGATACCACGCATCTGGCGGGCACGCTCCTCGGAGATAAGGTCAAAAATCTGTGTATCTAACTTCATAACCTATATATATTATATTGTTGTTCTTTTCTCAAATTTTGTGCAGTAGCGATGTTTTGGAAACTTTCGCTCTGCGAAATTACAAGTTTTTTCAAATAAAAACACTATATTTGCACTAAACTTATAAACAAATTATAGTATGAAACTACTCGAAGGAAAGGTTGCGCTCGTTACAGGAGCTACTCGTGGCATAGGTCGTGCCATAGCTTTGCGATTTGCCGAGCAGGGCGCAAATGTAGCCTTTACATATCTCTCGTCAGCTTCGGCTGCCGAGTCGCTTGTTGCCGAAATTGAGGCTTTGGGCGTTCGTGCCGTGGCTTTTGCCTCGAATGCTGCCGATTTTGACGGAGCGCACAAAGTGGTAGAACAGGTGGTTGCCGAGTTCGGTCAGATTGATATTCTTGTGAATAATGCAGGTCAAACCAAGGATGGCTTGATGATGCGAATGAGCGAGGAGCAGTGGGATGCGATTATCGATACCAACCTCAAATCGGCATTCAACTTTATCCACGCCGTAACCCCTGCTATGGCTCGTCGTCGTTCGGGCTCGATTATAAATATGTCGTCGGTGGTGGGCACTAACGGCAATGCGGGACAGTGCAACTACTCGGCATCAAAGGCGGGTTTGATTGGTCTTACAATGTCGTTTGCCAAGGAGATGGGCGCACGAGGTATTCGTTGCAACGCTATCGCCCCTGGCTTTATCACTACCGATATGACCGACAAGTTGAACGATGCAACCAAGGAGGCGATTATCTCCTCCGTATCGCTTGGTCGTATGGGTACAACCGACGAGATTGCCAATGTGGCACTCTTCCTCGCAAGCGATATGTCGTCGTATGTGACTGGCCAGACAATTAAGGTGTGTGGCGGAATGAGATAATGTCGCTTCTATAGATAGATTATACAAGAGAGAGCAGTCAGATGACTGCTCTCTCTTGTGCTACTTAACCTCGAACTCTGCGGTTAGTAAATCTTTGTCTTGTGATGACGGGCCAACCATTACCTCGAATGTTCCTGGCTCAACTACACGCTCCATATTGAGGTTGTAGTAGCGCAAGTGCTCGGGTGTGAGAGTGAAGGTTATGCGTTTGCTCTCGCCAGCCTTCAATGCCACACGCTTAAAGCCCTTCAACTCCTTGACAGGGCGTGTTACATCCGAATAGCAGTCGTTGATATAGAGCTGCGCAATCTCTACGCCATCTCGTCTGCCCGTATTCTTGACGGTAACGCTTGCCTCGATATTCTCGTTAGCGGCAATTTCGCTCTTCGAGAGTTGGAGATCCGAATACTCATACGAAGTGTACGAAAGACCAAAACCGAATGGATAGAGTGGCTTGTTTGGAATATCCTGCAACTTGTAACGATAGTGCGATGGCTTGTGGTTGTAGTACATCTGCGCCTGACCTGATGTGCGAGGGATGGTAATAGCGAGCTTAGCAGAAGGGTTGACCTTGCCGTAGAGAATCTCGGCTACAGCCTGACCTCCAACCATTCCCGGCTCCCAAGCGCAAACGATAGCAGGAAGATGCTCATCCTCCCACACTACGGCTTGTGGACGACCGGCTACAATAACGAGAATTGTAGGCTTACCACTTGCGTATACCTTCTTTACCAAATCCTGCTGCAAGCCGTAGAGATGTATCTCGGCACGATCCTGATTCTCTCCGCAAGTTTTTCCGCCACGGCGAGCGCGAAGGCTTGTTTCTCCGGCGACAACGATATTCAAATCTACGGTGCGAGCCAGGCGAGCAGCCTTATCTACATTCTCCTGCTTCATCTTCTTTGGCGTATTACCTTGGTCAACAAATAGGAAGTTGGTCTGTGGCGCTACCTGACGCAAGCCTTCGAGTATGGTGGTTACATTCTCAGGCTTTTGAGGAGCAGCCCAATCGCCCATAATATTCTCATCATCGGCATTTATTCCCGTAACAAGAACTCGTTTATACTTCTTTACATCGAGTGGAAGAATACCATCATTCTTCAACAATACAATAGAGTTGCGAGCCGCCTCCAAAGCAGTAGTGCGGTGCTCTTCACACATACGAACCTTTCTGCCTTCTGCCTCGTTGCAATATGGATTCTCGAACAAACCGAGACGGAACTTTGCAGTAAGAATGCGACGTACCGACTCGTCGATGCGGCTCTCAGGTATGCGTCCCTCCTTGACCAACTCGACAACCTCCTCGTTCCAATGTATGCCGTGCATGTGCATATCCATACCCGCCATAATCGATTGGTAGTATGCCTCCTTGCGGCTTGGTGCAGCCTTATGAAGGGTGTGAATACGCTCGATATCCATCCAGTCGCTCACCACAAATCCCGTGAAGCCATATTCGTCACGCATCTTATCCTGCATCAACCACTTACTCTTGTGGCAAGGTACGCCGTTGATTTCGTTGTGTGCGGTCATTAACGAACCTGCCATACCTTTGCGGATAGCGACTTCATACGGCGGCAGGAACACCTCGTGCAGTGTACGCTCCGAGATGTCACTTGGAGCGTGGTTTGCTCCATTTACGGGCTGTGAGTCTGCGATGCAGTGCTTGATACAGGCTAAAACATCATCTCCACCCTGCATATCACCCTGATATCCCTTAATGTGGGCCAATCCCATCTGGCTGACAAGGTATGTATCCTCGCCAAAGGTTTCACCTACACGACCCCAACGAGCATCTCGGGCAACATCAATATTCGGATTGAAAGTCCAATGCATATTCATTGCACGCATCTCTTTGGCAGTCTGTCGGGCAATGGTATAAGCCATCTCTGTATCGAATGAGCAAGCCTGACCGATACTTGTAGGGTAGGCGGTATTGTCTGGTGCAAGGCAGTTGCCGTGGATAGCATCAATTCCGAAAATCAACGGAATCCCAAGTCGTGACGACATAGCCAAACGCTGCAACTCATTCGCCTCGTCATCCTCCAACACATGAAGATACGAGCCAATTAAGCCCTGCTGTGTCCATTTGCGAAGAGTGTCGCCATTGATGCCCGGATAGAAACCTTGTGCATCCTGATTGTCGGCTTGCGCCTTCTTATCACGCTTCTCAACGTGACGAACGCCGCAAAACTGATTCATCTGTCCCACCTTCTCCTCGATAGTCATCTGCGAGAGCAATGACTCAACACGCTTCTCGATTGGGGCGTTAGGGTCTTTGTAATCTACCTTGCAGCACGATACGACCGCAAAAGCTACAACTGCAAATAGAAGAATCTTTTTCATTATCTGTGTAGTTTTTTAGGGTTTATCGAATCTGTGCGCCGTGCTTGTGCTCGAATGCCGACTGCAATGCCGCCATTGTGCGCTCGATGGTCTTGTCGTTGAGGGTTTGGTTCTTGTCCTCCAAGATGAACGACAATGCATACGACTTCTTACCCTCAGGCAACTTATCGCCCTCATAAACATCGAACAACGAAACGCTCTTTAAGAGCTTCTTCTCGGTCGCAAATGCCGTAGCACGCAACTGCGAGAACGATACGCCCTTGTCAACGAGCAAAGCCAAGTCACGCTTAACCTCAGGGTACTTCGACAACTCTACTGCCGAAACCTTGTGTTTGCGAGTAGCCTTCAAAAGCATATCGAAATCAATCTCTGCGAAGAATACATCCTGTTTGAGGTCGAACGCCTTGCAAATCTTGGCATTCACCTGACCCATCTGCACAAAAGGCTTGTTGTTTACATACAACTCCACTGCATCGCCAAACAAGTCGCTATCGAGCGACTCGGTGCGCAAAGCGTAGATATCCAAGCCGAAGCGACGGAGCAACAACTCCACCTGAGCACGCAAGGTGTAGAACGAAGCCTGCTCTGCCTTTGCGTTCCACGACTGCGGAGTAGCCAAACCTGTTACTGCGATAGCCAAGCGGTAGTTCTCCGAGTACGAAGCGAGCGGAGCAACCTCCTCGCCCTCCTTCGCCTCTACTTTGTTGTAGAAGTAGCAATTTCCGAACTCGTAAATCTTCAAGTCGCCATTGCGGTGGTTGGCGTTGAGCTGCACAGCCTCCATTGTGTTGAACAACAAGGTCTGACGCATAACACCGAGGTCTGCCGAGAGTGGGTTCATAATCTTCACACACTGCTCCGCAGGGTACGATGTCAAGCCCTCGTAGTAGGCGGTCTTTGTGAGTGAGTTCGACATAATCTCGGTGTAGCCACGAGCTGTGAGCATATCGGCTACGAGGTTTGTCAAACGGGTTTTATCGGGCTTTTGAACATACGAGAGGGTAGAATTAACCTTCTCAGACACCTCTACATTGTTGTAGCCATAGATGCGCAAGATATCCTCAATGAGGTCTGCCTCACGCTGAACATCCACACGGTATGGTGGTACGGCAACGCTCCATACATCGCCCTCCTCCTTCTCAATCTTTACCTCCAATGCATCGACGATAGTGCGGAATACCTCGGTAGGAATCTCCTTGCCGATGAGAGCCTTGGCACGAGCCACCGAGAAGTCGAAACGGAACGGAGCAACCTCCGCAGGGTTCGAGTCGAAAATCTCGCTTGCGATTGTACCGCCCGCCAACTCCTTGAAGAGGAGTGCTGCACGCTTCAATGCGTAAATCTGAATATTAGGGTCGATACCACGCTCGAAACGGAACGATGAGTCTGTGTTCAAACCGAAGCGCTTTGCAGTCTTACGCACCGATACCGGGTTGAAGTATGCCGACTCAATGAAGATGTCGGTTGTCGAGTCGCTAACGCCCGAATCCAAACCGCCATAAACTCCTGCGATGCACATTGGGCGCTCTGCCGAGCAAATCATCAAGTCGTCAGCTGTGAGTTTGCGCTCTACGCCGTCGAGAGTTACGAATGGAGTGCCCTCGGCGCAATTCTTAACTACGATTTTGCCACCCTCAATCTTCTCTGCATCGAATGCGTGAAGCGGCTGACCAAGCTCGAAGAGTATGTAGTTGGTGATATCCACCAAGTTGTTCTTTGGGTTGATACCCGCAGCACGGAGTGAGTTCTGCATCCACTCTGGCGACGGAGCAATCTTACATCCCTTAACTGCTACACCTGTGTAGTGAGGGCAAGCAGCGGTGTTCTCAACCTCTACCTCGATGTTGAGGTCGTGGTTATCCACAGCAAACGCCTCTACGCTTGGCAAGCGCAACTCTGCCTGCTCGCCACGAGCACGGAGGTATGCCACCAAGTCACGAGCAACGCCGATGTGCGAAGCTGCATCGATGCGGTTAGGGGTCAAACCAATCTCGATAAGGTAGTCGTCGGTGATGTTGTAGTACTCCTTTGCAGGGGTGCCCACAACAGCATCCGAAGGCAACTCGATGATTCCTGCGTGCGATGAGCCGATGCCCAACTCGTCTTCGGCACACAACATACCGAGCGACTCCACACCTCTAATCTTCGAGCGCTTAATCTTGAACTCCTCCTCGCCACCATCAGGGTAGAGTACTGCGCCAACCGTTGCGCACATAACTTTCAAACCCTTGCGGCAGTTTGCTGCACCGCAAACAATCTGCAATGGAGCCTCGCCACCAACATCAACAGTTGTGATGTGCAAGTGGTCAGAGTCTGGGTGATCCTCACAAGTCAAAACCTCGCCTACAACCACACCTGCCAAGCCACCTCTAATGGTCTCAATCTTCTCAAAACCCTCGACCTCCAAGCCGATATCGGTCAAAACCTTCGATATCTCCTCTGCTGAGAGAGTAGTATCGACATAGTTCTTTAACCAATTAAATGAAATGTTCATATCGTATATTTTTTTTGTAATTTGTTTGCTAATAAGCCAATTATCTCGCAAATGTACGACTTTTAATTGTAAATTAAAAATTTTTAGAGGTGTTAATGGTGCAAAAAAAGCGTGGTAATCGAAGAACCACGCTTTTAGGGAGTATTGAAGAGTTTAGCTTATTTGCTAATCGCTTTCTTGCCGAAGAGCTTGTCCATAACGATAGCGATTGCGCCGTCGCCCGAAACATTACAAGCAGGGCCGTAGCCGTCGAGTGCCAAGTAGATAGCCATCAACAGTGCGGTCATCTCTGCCGAGAAGCCCAAAATGGTGCCGAGCAAGCCGACCGAAGCCATCAAAACACCACCCATAACACCTGGCGACGATACCGCTGCGATAGCCTGCATCAGGGCAAAGTTGATGAACAATGCCAACGGAATATCCACGCCAAACATATAGGCAACAGCCACCGAAGTGGTAACCAACTTAATGGTCGATCCGCACATATGGGTATTCGAGCAGATAGGAATAACGAAGTTTGCAATATCCTCTTTCACACCGCTTTTGAGGGCACACTTTGTGGTTACAGGGATTACCGCAGCCGACGAGCAGATAGAGAAGCCTGTGAGGTATGCAGGGAGGATATTATAGATAAGACGGAACGGATTCTTGCGTGCGATAAGACCTGCGATAAGGTACTGCAAGATGAGGTAGAGAATCGACAACACAACACCCGTACCGATAACCTTTGCACCTGTGCCAAGAACGATGTCGATAACACCCTTTGCCGACATCTCGCAAATCATCGTGAAGATGTAGATTGGCAACAACGGAATAATTGCGCTCTCGATAAACCACTTTACGATCTCGCCAAACTCCTCGAACCAGCCCTTTACAGAGTCTGCTTTGAGAAAGATGCAACCCAAACCAATTACGAACGAGAGAACAATGGCGGTCATCATATCGCAAACAGGCGGAATTTTAAGCTCGAAGAATGGAGCAAACTCCTTCTCCGAGAGTGCCTCAGGCGAGAGCTCGCCCAACGAGAGAATGTGAGGGAAAAACTCTGTTGCACAGGTGTAGGAGAACAACGCTCCGCCTACGGTCGAGATGTAAGATACCGCAATCACAAAGAGGAGCATCTTGCCTGCACCCTTACCCAAATTTGCAACCGCAGGGGTTACGAGTCCCAACACCAACAATGGTACCGAGAATTTCAGAAGCTGTGCGAACAACACATTGAAAGTCTTGAAGATGCGGATGAATACATCGGGCAAAAACAAGCCGAGCAAAGCACCCAAAGCGATGGCGATTACCACCTTCGGAAAGAGTCCGAGTTTAATCTTTTTCAACTGCATGATTTATTGTATTTAAGTTTGTTAATTTGATCCTATGTAGAGGAAAATCATTCCTACGAGTATCAGTAATAGGTCTAATGCCTTTGCCTTCAAGTTGCGCTCGCCGAACAATAGTGCTCCGCAGGTAAACGACACCAAAACCGACGAACGGCGAATCATCGCCACGATGGCAATCATCGCTGCGCTATCGCTCAAAGCGTGGAAGTATGCCATATCGGCAGCCGATAGCAAAATCGAAATCATAGGTATCGCCCACGACCAATGGAACCTCTGCTCCTTGCGCTTCGGAAGCCACAAAATTGCTACGATGATACTCATCATCAGAAGTTGGTAGAACGAAAACCAACTCTGCACGAATGTCGGGTTCATCGAGAACATTATGTGGCGGTCGTACAATCCGCAACAAGCACCAATCAATGCGGCTGCAGCGATGCACAAAATCCAGCGGTTGTTCGTGAAATTCACACCCTCCTTCTTGCTCGAACGGCTCAATAAATAGAGCGAAACGATAGCAAGAATTACGCCTATCCACTGATATCCGTTCAGCCTCTCGCCAAAGATTATCATCGCACCCACAAGCGTCAGAATGGGGCGTGTAGCGTTAATCGGTCCTACAATCGTAAGTGGCAGATGCTTGATACCGAAATATCCGAATATCCACGACGAGAGCACCATTGCCGCCTTTACGACGATTATTGCGTGGTCACGCAGCGTGCCGCTTGTTGTCTCAAAGAGCGTATTGTCGAGCCATCCTCCGCCCACTGCCGAGTCGAGCAGTGCGGGCAGGAAAATAATGGTCGAGAATAGGGTGTTCAACCACAGTACAGGGAGTACGGCATTATCCTTCAATGAGCGCTTCTTTGCCACATCGTACAAGCCGAGCAACAACGCTGCGAGAAATGCCAACGAAACCCACATATTCCTATCCAAAAATCAAAATATTAGCAATCACAAACACGGCAAGTGTCAAACTTGCCAAGCCGTTCAAAGTGCCGAAAGCAATGCCTATCGAACGCTGCTTCTTTGGCGTTACAAGTATATGTTCTGTCACCAAAATAGCCGAAAAAAGAACTATTCCGCACCACAATAACCAGCTCTGTGGCAGATAGTTGGCAAAGGCAAACAGTGCTACGATGCTAATGCAGTGAAGCGCAATGCTGATGTAGAGCGATGTCGCCACCGAGAAGCGTGAAGGTATGGAGTGCAAGCCTCTTGCTCGGTCGAACTCCGCATCCTGCAACGCATAGATTATATCGAAACCTCCGCACCAAGTCAGCACCAACAACGAGAGCAGACACGGAGCAAAAGTGAGCGTTCCCGTCACGGCAATATAGGCTCCCGCAGGGGCAATGCCGAGCGAAAGACCGAGCACAAGGTGCGCCAACGAGGTGAATCGCTTGCAGTAGCTGTAAAACATCACCACCGCCAATGCTACGGGCGAGAGAATTGCCGTGAGCGTATTGATTGTGCAAGCGGTAACGATAAAGAGCAATGCGTTGATAGTTACAAAGGCGAGAGCCTTGCGAGGTGAAATCTGCCCCGAAGGAATCTCACGGTTGGCAGTACGAGGGTTTTCGGCATCGAACTTGCGGTCGGCCCAGCGATTGAAACCCATAGCCACATTGCGGGCAAAGACCATACACAAAACCACCTGCAATAAGAGCCACCACGAAAACTCCACCTCGGTGCTCCACAAGGCGTATGCGAAGGCCATCAGCGCAAAGGGCATTGCGAAGATGGTGTGCGAAAACTTAACGAGTCGAAAATATTTTGCAATCTTTTCAATCATACTAATTCAATGCTTCGATAGCGTCGGCATAACGACTCCAATCTTCGTGGTCTTTATATGCATCGAGCGACTCGGCAGGAACATAAATCTTGCGGTCTGCGGCGTTGTTGTTGAACATATTGTATCCTCCCGTCGGTGGTATTGTAGGCTTGCAATAGACCTCTGCCAGGCTGCTGCAATTATAGAATGCCGAAGATCCAATCGAAGTAACGCCATCACCAATAGTGACACTTGTCAGACTGTTACACTTATTAAATACAGACTCTCCAATCGTAGTAACGCTATCAGGGATAGTGATAGTTTTCAGGCTGCTACAATATTCGAATGCTGAATCTTTAATCGCAGTAACGCTACTTCCAATAGTAACACTTGTTAGGCTACTGCAATTATAGAAAGCAGAGTTGCCAATCTCACTCACGCTATCAGGTACGGTGAATTCTGTTGCACCGCAACCGATAGCAAAGGAGTGCAATACCCCATTAACGACCAGATAACAATTATCCGCCGATGCAAATTTGCCATAAAATGCTTTTAGTTTGCTGCAATCACAGAATGCTGCATCTCCAATCGAAGTGACGCCTTTGCCAATAGTAACACTTGTAAGGTTACGGCAATAACCGAATGCATAAGCGCCAATCGCAGTAACGCTATCGGGAATAGTAATACTCTTCAATGCTGTGCAACCCATAAACGCCTTGCCTTCGATTGTGGTTACGCCCTCGCTAAGTTCTACTGACGATAGGCTCAAACTACCACGGAAAGCCTCCTCGCCAATGCTGCGGAGCGAACTATCCGACCTGAGCAAAGCGATGTTGTTGCAACCCTGAAATGCTCGTGGCGATATCGAATCGACCCCTTCGAGCGAAAGGGTGGTGAGCGACACTCCGTTTACGAGAAGTGTGCCGGCAATTGATAGCGGGTTGGAGAGTGCAGTTGCAAACTCTATCTTGCACCACGCTGCCACATCCTCGATATTTACCTTGGATAAGCCGTCACAACCCGAAAAGGCCTCTTTGCCTATGCTCTTAATCGAGGCGGGAATTGTTACGCTCGATATCGTATTGTAGTTGCAGAAGGCGTAGCTACCGATGTGCGAAGCCCACGCAGG
Organism: Alistipes sp.; assembly: GCA_017502025.1. Classification (GTDB taxonomy): domain Bacteria; phylum Bacteroidota; class Bacteroidia; order Bacteroidales; family Rikenellaceae; genus Alistipes. Next base: position 12,731 of record JAFVVS010000072.1, read on the forward strand.
GAGAACAAGCTCCCTAATCTTTTTGTCGTTCATTACGAGTGCGCCACCGTAGCAGAGAGGGTTTGCTTTCTCGTCGGCAAAATCGATCGCCACCCAGTCGCCAAGCGATGAGATGTGGATAGAGTAGAGCGATAGGCAATTGTCGAATGCCTGACTTCCGCAACTCTTGATGTTTGAGCCGAGGGTTATACACTCCAAACTCGAACACTCGTAGAATGCTCGCTCCCCGATGGTAGTAACCGATTGGGGCAACGAGATGTTGTTGAGGTTGCGACTTGTACCTCGGGTGTCGAACGCCCCTGCGCCAATTGTGGTGAGCGGAGCATCGAAATGGATGATGTTTATGCCGAACTCCGAGTACTCGATATTTGTGATGTTGGCATTGAATGCCGAATCGTCTATTCCATATAGGTTATTGCCGTCGATAGTCGTAAACCATATCTCGTTGTCGTTGGGCGTGCCGAGCGACGGAATTGCCGAGTCGGGGATAGCTACCGGTCCGGGCTCGTTGCAACCTATAAAGAGGAGCGCAAGCAGTGCGCATATTGCTCTTAATATTCTCATAGACTATTCTATTGCTGTTCCAAAGAGTGTTGCCGACGAACAATCGGTAATTTTAACATCTATATAGTCGCCTGCACCATAACCCTCTACTCGGTCGAATACGACCATCTTATTCTGCGAGGTGCGACCGCAAAGTTGCTTGTCGCTACGCTTCGATGTTCCCTCAATCAATACCTCGAAGGTCTTGCCGATGTCGTTGCGGTTATTTTGGAGCGAGAGCTCGTTCTGCAAAGCGATAACCTCGGTCAGTCGGCGAGTCTTCTCCTCCTCCGTCACATCATCCTCGAAATGACGAGCCGAGAAGGTGTCGGGGCGCACCGAGTACTTGAACATAAATGCCGAGGCGTAACCCACCTCTCGCATAAGCGAAAGGGTTGCCTCGTGGTCTTCGAGCGTCTCGCCGCAGAAGCCCGAAATCAAATCGGTCGTGATAGCGCACTCCGGCATAGCCTTTTTGATAGCCGCCATACGCTCCAAGTACCACTCTCGGGTATATTTGCGATTCATCTTTTCGAGCTGTGCATTCGAGCCCGACTGCGCAGGGAGATGCACCGCCTTGCAGATGTTGCGGTACGATGCCATTGTTTCGATTAACTCGTCGCTCAAATCCTTTGGGTGAGAGGTTGCAAAGCGCACTCGCAACAAAGGCGAAATGTCGGCAACCTTTGCCAAAAGTTTAGGGAAATTGACCTCGCCATCGGCATACGAATTGACATTCTGACCGAGCAAGGTCACCTCACGGTAGCCATTCTCGAAGAGTGTGCGAGCCTCATTTACGATTGTTTCGTGGCTTCGGCTGCGCTCACGACCACGGGTGTAAGGCACTACGCAGTAGGCGCAGAAGTTGTTGCAACCTCGCATAATCGAGATAAAACCACTCACGCCATTCTTGTCGAGGCGCACAGGTGCGATGTCGGCGTATGTCTCCTCGGTGGAGAGTAGAGTGTTGATGCCCTTACCTCCGCTCTCTGCCTCACGACAGAGTTTTGGAAGGTCACGATAGGTGTCGGGACCCGCTACGATATCGACGCCCTTGCCGCTTTCGAGCAACTCCTCTTTGAGTCGCTCCGCCATACAGCCGATAACACCAACCAGCAAGGTCGGCTTCTTACGGCGCAGACGACGCATCTCGCTCAATCGTCCCCAAATTCTCTGCTCCGCATTATCTCGCACCGAGCAGGTGTTAATAAGGATAATATCTGCCTCCTCAATCTTCTCGGTGTAGAAATATCCCTCCTTCTGCATAATCGAAACCACAATCTCGCTGTCGCCAAAGTTCATCTGACAGCCATAGGTCTCGATAAATATCTTCTTGCCATCGCCATGCAATGGTCGCAAATTCGTTAAACTCATTTTGCTCCTTTGTTAGAAAATCGTTCTGATTGGTAAATTTTGCACCTTACTTGCGGTGTGAATGCTCATTTACGCCTAGTAAACTGCGCTTCCCACCACTGCGTAACGCACAAAATTTCCTCAATCACCTCCGATTTTGAATAAATGGAAATATTTTTTAATTCTCAACTCTCAACTCTCAACTCTCAACTCTCAACTCTGAAAGGTATTACATATTCTCCAACTCGTGCTTCTCCGGCATTGGTTTGAAACCCTCGCCAAAGGTGTTGTAAGCGTTGGCCACGACCATAAATGCCTGTGGGTCGTAATCTTTGATTGCACGCTGCACCTTGACCAGCTCCTGGCGAGGAACGACGAGGAAGATCATCTCCTTCTCGGCATTGGTGTACATACCATTCGACTTGATGTAGGTGCCGCTGCGATCCAACTCTTCGAGAATGTAACGACGGAAATCTTCGTTGTGATGCGAGGTGATTATGAAGATGATACGGTCGTAGGATGCACCGTCGAGCATAAATGCAAGGATGCGTGACGATACATATATTGCAATGAGCGAATAGAACGAGAGCATCAAACCCTCCATTCCGTTGCCATCCGAGCCGAAGCCGATTACGATAAGACCTGCCAATACAACCAACGAGTCAGCGATGAGAACACCCTGCGAGAAGGTGATGTGGCAGTACTTTTGGAGCATCATTGCTACAATGTCGGTACCTCCTGTTGTGGCCTGCTCACGCACTACAAGTCCTACACCAACACCCAAGATTACTGCACCAACAATGGTTGCCAACATAAGGTGGTCGGAGAGGTCGAGAATGCCGCCCAGCATCTGCGAAGGGTCGAGCGACTCGATAGCCTCGGGTGGAAATGCGAGCGAGGTAAAGAGGTTCATCAGACCCGGTGTCAGCAGTGCGGCAACGACAGTCTTTGAGCCAAAGCGAGGTCCGAAGGCTATAAATGCGAGTATGAGCAACACCGAGTCGAACATATAGCCGAATGTTCCGACCTTAATCGTAGGGAAGATGTTGTGCAGAACGATACCTGCACCATACACTCCACCAGGTACAATGTTGTAGGGGCTGATAAAGAGGACATAACCTCCTGCCAAAAGTGTGCAACCCAAGATAATCATAAACCACGACCACCACCAACGAGGTGATTTGAGTGCCGACCAGATGTTGTTGAAATCTATCTTCATATACAAAATTTTTGTCCAAACTATATATCAACTTGCAAATATAGTGAAAATAAACGGAAAACGGAAAAGTGAAAACGGAAAACTTTCAATTTAGTTGAGAGTTGAGAGTTGAGAGTTGGCGCAAGTCAAGTTTAATAAAGGTTGTTAAGGGTGATTAAGGGTAGTTAAGGGTTATTAAAGCATCAGCGCACCCCTTAATAACCTTTACTAGCCCTTACTAGCCTTTAACAACCCTTAATTCGTTGCGCCGTGATAACCGTCGGAGTTGAGAGTTGAGAGTTTGATGAGACCAATGGGACTAATGGGAGAAACTTTCAGCGCTCCTCTAACTTCCTCTAACAACCTCTAACAACCTCTAATCCTTGCGCCGTGATAACCCTCGGAGTTCCCACCCCCCCCCAACCCTCAGCGCCCCCTTACTAGCCTTTACTAGCCCTTACTAGCCTTTAACAACCCTTAATTCGTTGCGCCTTTCCCACCTTCGGAGTTCCCACAACCTCCAAAACCCTCAGCGCACCCCTAACGACCCTAACGCCTCTAACGACCCTAATTTTCTTGTGCCTTTCCCACCGTCAGAGTTCCAACCTTTTTTTGGATGTTAAGAAATTATTACTATATTTGCACAGAATGTGTACACGAAAATAGTATGGTTATAACCTATTATTGTATTGTAACTCTGTTTATTATCGCATACTTGCTGGGCTCGATACCGAGTGCTGTGTGGATTGGCAAACGCTACTATGGCGTTGATGTTCGTGAGCACGGTAGCAAGAATGCAGGAACAACAAATGTGCTGCGAGTGCTGGGTGCTCGTGCTGCTGCTCCTGTGTTTGCGATAGATTTCTTGAAGGGTTTTGTGGCGGTGAGTATCTTCTCGCTACTCAAATACGATGTAAATATCCCATCGGGTGCTTGGATTGTCAATATGAAGATTTTGGCAGTTTTTGTGGTCGTTTTGGGACATATCTTCCCTGTGTTTGCCAATTTCAAGGGCGGCAAGGGCGTAGCAACAGTTCTTGGTGCGGTGACGGGTATCCAACCCAATATCGCACTCTTGTGCTTTGCCGTGTGGTTTGTATCGCTGATGTTGTGGCACTATGTGTCGCTCGCTTCGATTATCGCAGGGTGTTCGTTCCCTATCTTCGTGTCGATATTTTCAAGTAGCATATATGTTCGTCACGGTTTGAGTCATACCTCTATTTCGTTTATCGTATTCTCGTTCGTGGTGGCGATTGCATTGGTATGGACTCACCGCAAGAATGTCGGGCGATTGCTCGACGGAACGGAGTCGAAGATCGATCTTTGGGGTTACTTCTCGCACGAGATAGCGGCGAAGTTGGGACTCACCGAGGATGATAAACCAGAAAATAATTAACCAAATATACACTATTATGTTAGATGCAAATTTGATTAAAATGTACGAGCAGTCATTTCGTGACAATCGTGAGATGAGTGCCGTAACCGATTACTTTACGGGTGAGACATACTCGTACTATGGCTTTGCGAAGGAGATTGCCAAGTTGCATATCCTCTTCGATGAGGCCGGTATTAAGCAGGGCGATAAAATTGCCCTCGTTGGTCGCAATACTCCTCGCTGGTGCGCCGTATATATCGCTACAATTACCTATGGAGCCGTTATTGTACCGATTATGCAGACCTTCACCTCGAACGATATTGCACATATCGTAAATCACTCGGGTAGCCGTCTGTTGTTCCTCACCGATTCGTATTGGGAGGGACTCGACGAGGATTCGTTGCCAGAGGTTGAAGCGGTATTCTCGATTACCGACTACCACGCACTCTACGAGCGTGATGGTCACAAATTGACAAAGTTTGTGAATGCAATGACAGAGAACTATCGCAAGCGCTATCCAAATGGCTTTACCGTAGAGAATATCAAGTACGCCGATGTTCCAAATGACGCACTTATGGTGTTGAGCTACACTTCGGGTACTACGGGCTACTCGAAGGGTGTGATGCTTACAGTAAATAACCTCACAGCAAATGTCTATTACGCAGTAAATAAGATAAATAAATCGACCGGTAAGCACTGGTTCCAGAAGGGCCGTCGCACTTTGGCATTCTTGCCATTGGCACACGCCTTCGGATGCGCATTCGACTTCCTCGCACCGTTGGCTGCGGGTGGTCATATCAACCTCCTTGGTAAGATGCCTACTCCAAAGGTGTTGGTCGAGGCTATGGCAAAGGTGCAGCCAAGCATCATCTGCTCGGTACCTCTCGTATTGGAGAAGGTCTATCGCAAGCAGATTGCTCCAATGCTCGAAAAGGGCCCTTTGAGCATCGCAATGAAGGTGCCTTTGGTAAATGAGGTTGTGCGTATGAAGATTAAGGATAAGTTGATGGCTTCGTTCGGTGGCAACTTGGAGATGTTTATCGTGGGTGGTGCTCCGATGAACAAGGAGACCGAAACATTCCTCAAATCTATCCGTTTTCCGATTATCGTGGGTTATGGTATGACCGAGTGTGCGCCACTTATCTGCGTTACACCTCAGCCGGAGGAGTACAAACTCGGCTCGTGCGGTAAGTATTTGAAGGAGTATCTTGATGTGAAGATTGAGTCGGCTGACCCACAACGCATCCCTGGCGAGATTATGGTTAAGGGCGAGATGGTTATGCAGGGCTACTACAAGAACCAGAAGGATACCGAGGCTGTATTGGAACCGGATGGTTGGATGCATACGGGAGATATGGGTGTTATGGATCCGGATGGAACAGTCTATATCAAGGGTCGTTGCAAGACTATGATTTTGACCGACACAGGTCAGAATATCTACCCTGAGCAGATTGAGGATAAGTTGAATAATATGCCACTCGTATTGGAGTCGCTCGTATTGGAGAATGAGGGCAAACTCTACGGTTTGGTGGTGCCTGACTTCGACCACTGCGAGAAGGAGGGTATCGACCGTGCGCAGTTGGAGGATATTATGAAGGAGAACCTCAAAAACTTGAACGAGCAGGTTGCAGCCTACGAGCGTTTGGTATCGATTGCCATCCATCCCAGCGAGTTCGAGAAGACTCCGAAGCGCTCGATTAAGCGTTACCTCTACGATGTTAAACGACTTGGAATAAAATAAACTGAAAACTGAAAGCGGAAAACGGAAAACTAATTTTGCATTCTGAATTTTGCATTCTGCATTTTGCATTTCTTTCGTCTAAAAGAATAAAACTATGTTACAGGAAAACCTTATAAAAATGTACGAGTAGTCGTTTCGCGAGAATCGTGAGATGAGTGCCGTAACCGACTATTTTTCGGGTGAAAGTTATTCGTACTATGGCTTTGCCAAGGAGATAGCCAAGCTCCACATATTGTTCGATGAAGCTGGTATCAAACGAGGCGATAAGATTGCCCTCGTAGGTCGCAATACCCCTCGTTGGTGTGCGGTATATATCGCAACAATGACCTATGGTGCGGTTATCGTGCCAATTATGCAGACCTTCACCTCGAACGATATTGCCCACATCGTAAATCATTCGGAGAGCCGTCTGTTGTTCCTCACCGACTCGTATTGGGAGGGACTCGACGAGGATGCTCTGCCGAATATTGAGGGCGTATTCTCGCTCACCGACTACCATGTGCTGTTCGAGCGTCGTGGCGGTGTGCTGACAAAGTGCGTGGATAGTATGACAGCAAACTATCGCCGTCGCTATCCGCAGGGCTTTACCGTAAATGATATTAAGTATGCCGATGTGCCTAACGATCAGCTCATCTTGTTGAACTACACCTCGGGAACTACCGGCTACTCGAAGGGCGTAATGCTCACCGTAAATAACCTTACGGCTAATGTTGCCTATATCAAGACTTTGAAGCCTGCAAATGGTGGCTCGCACTACTTTGCAAAGGGTCGTCGCACCCTTTCGTTCTTGCCATTGGCTCACGCTTACGGTTGTACGGTAGATTTCCTTACTCCGTTGGCTGTCGGAGGTCATATCAACCTTCTCGGCAAGATGCCGACACCGAAGGTGTTGGTTGAGGCTATGCAGCATGTTCAGCCAAATGTTATCGCTTCGGTACCTCTCGTGTTGGAGAAGATTTATCGCAAGCAGGTGGCTCCTCTCTTGGAGAAGGGTGCATTGAGCGTTGCTATCAAGGTGCCATTGGTAAATGAGGTTGTGCGTGCAAAGATTCGTCAGAAGTTGCTCGACTCGTTCGGTGGCAATGTCGAGTTGTTTATCATCGGTGGTGCGCCAATCAACAAGGAGACCGAGGCGTTCTTGAAGTCTATCCACTTCCCGATTATCGTGGGCTACGGTATGACCGAGTGTGCTCCACTTATCTCTGTAACGATCGACCCTA
>JAFVVS010000073.1 GCA_017502025.1 Alistipes sp.
CATCGAAGAACTATAATATCACTACATACTGCGGTGGTATTGTTGGTGTATCGGTAGCAGCAGGTTCGTCTCTCGAGAACTGTACAAATTCGGCTATGGTATACAACAAAATTCGTGGTACAGGTTACTATGACGATGTAGCAGAGCCTGTAAAGGCTACAAACGGCTACCACGTTGGAGGTATCGTAGCATATATGTATGGTGCAGAGGGCACAACTTCTACTATCAAGAACTGCCACAACACTTGTACTTTGGCTCACACTGCTAACAACTCGGCAGGTGTAGGTGCTAACCGTGGATATGCAGGTGGTGTAGTAGCTTATGCTAAGTACACCAACATCATCGACTGCAGCAGCTGTGCTACAATGTTCGGTGTAAACACAAGTATCCGTTTGGGTGGTATTGCAGCCTACCTCGACTACTCTCATATCACAGGCTGTAGCGTTACCAGTCCAGAGTTGTACTCTTATAACAACACCTACATCGGCGGTATCGCTTCGGGTGTAAATGCAGGATCTTCAATCAAGAACTCTACATTCAACGGTACTATTGCAGCTGAGGGCACTATTATCACTTGCAAGGCCGTTGCATCATACACAAAGGCTGGTGCTGTAATCGAGAACTGCGGTGTTGCAGGTAGCGTACTTGGCACAACCGTTACAGCCGAGAACTTTGCAAGTTACCTCGTTGGCGATACAAATACAACCCCAACAGGTTGCTATTTCCTCACCGAGTAATACACTTTCAATCTCTTTGTCGGGTGGCTCTTGCAGCCACTCGGCAGAGAGGTTTTTTATTGACGAGAGAATATCGTCACGCCTATGGCGTTCTATGGCGTCGGGCATAAAAAGCCCTCTATGGCGTCGCCAACTAAGTTGGCTCTATGGCGGTCCCCATAAAGCACCAAAGGTGCGCCGTCATAAAGGTTTTGCTAAAAACCGCCGTCATAAAGCAGTCGCAGACTGCACCGCCAAACTAAAAAAAGCAAAAGAGATGAAACGACTTTTCATTCCAATTTTAACCCTTCTATTTGCGTTGGCGTGCACACCCGACAATGGTGGCGAGAACAACGGCAACAACAATAACAACGGCAATGGTGGCTACAAGCCTACCGGCAAAATTACCGTCAAAGGACTTGTCTATGGCGGTGGCAACGAGAAGCTCGCAGGCGTAGTTATCTCGGACGGTTTGCTGTGCGTGCAGACCGATGAAACGGGTTACTACGAGATCGATAGTGACCTCTCACGCACGAAGTTTATCACGGCAAGTATTCCTTCGGGTTACTCTGCTCCGACAGACGCAAATGGTCTGCCGATTTTCTATCACAAAGTAACTGACGAGGAGAGAAAGAAGGGGTTGGTACAACATACCTTCGAATTCCTTCCCATTACAAATAATCCTGAGCGTTACACCCTTATCGTAGGTGCCGACCCGCAGCCTCGTGCAAGCACTGCCGGCTTCGACAACATCGCCTACCACTCGCTCGATATGTGCGAGGACTTCTACCGTGATATGCGTGAGAAGGCGGCAACTATCAGCGGTCGCAATGTCTATGGAATGATGCTCGGCGACCTTGTACACGAGAATATGTCGTTGTTCGACAACTATATCGCAGGACTCAAAACGCTCGGCTTCCCGATGTTCAACATCCTCGGTAACCACGACAACGACCCAACGGCTGCAAACGACACCGAAGGTCGTCGCAAGTACGAGGAGAAGCTCGGTCCAACCTACTACTCGTTCAACATCGGCAAGCAGCACTATGTAGTGCTGGACAACCTCATTATGAAGAAGCGTGCGAGCGACAACACACTGCGAGAGTATGACCAGGGTCTTACCGACGAGATTTGGCAGTGGTTGCAGAACGATCTCGCCTACATTGACCGTTCGACAACGATTATGGTGGCGGCACACTCGCCAATGTTTATGGGCGACAATATGAGTGAGCGTTCGAAGCACGCACAAGGTCATCGCAGCGACTACGCAAACCTCTTCTCGAAGTTCAACAAGGTACACGCTTGGGCAGGACACTCGCATGTAACATTCAACTATGTATATCCCGAGTCGTCTAACCTCAAAAACCTCGAAGTGCATACCGTAGCACGCTCGACAGGTGAGCTTTGGACCAACGAATACACCGCAAACGGCACACCTCGTGGTTACACCGTAGTGGAGGTCGATGGCGACGATATTTCGTGGTATTTCAAGCCTACAATCTATCAGCGCAACGGTTTTACAGGCAGAACCTCGCCGCAGCCCGAGTACAAGTATCGTGACTACGACTTCGACGATAGTGGCGTAGCCAAGATGCGCAAGGATGGCTCGACATTGACCGAGGCGTACCAGATGAAGGTCTATAAGCCGGGCGAGTACCACAAGACTTTCAAGGATAAGGTGGAGGATAAGGCTGCCGACAAGAACTACATCTATGTAAATGTCTTCCTCTGGGATGACAAGTGGGAGAAGCCGAAGTATAACGGTACAACGATGACCAAGGTGGGCTACAAGGATGCCTACTGCTTGACCGACTACGAGATGAAGTATCACTACTACTCCTACGGCTATAAGTTGGCAGGTGGCAGCGATTACGGCCCTACCGACAACGATGTTCACACCATCTTCCGTGCTTACGAGCCAAAGTCGAGCGGCTCGGGAACAGTAACCGTTGTCGATCGTTTCGGCAACAAGTATGAGCAGAGTGTTGCGTGGTAAAGGCATATATAAGATGAAGAAATTGACCCTTTTTGCAGTGGCAATACTCCTTTTGGCGGGATGTCAGAAGGATATGACCAATAATGAGTCTATCGAAGCGGGTGTAACAACCCTCTCTGTATCGCTCGAAGAGAGCCGTACATCGCTTGGCTCGAAGGTGGAGGGCACCTACCCTACCTATTGGTCGGAGGGCGACTGCATTGCCGTAAATGGTCACAAATCGGATGCGGTAGAGATCGATTCGCAGAACAAGGCTCTCGCCACATTCTCGGTACAGGCGGTATTGGACTACCCATACACTATCACCTACCCTCACACCACCACCTCGACTGCCGACAGCCCAAAGGTGGAGTTTATGGCGGTACAGGAGTATGTCGAAGGCTCGTTTGCAAATGGCAGTGCGCCAATGTACGGATATGTAGCAAAGAGTGGCGACAGGATTGTTCTGAACCACCTTGCAGGCGTGTTGCGCTTCGCTATTCGTGGCGAGGCGGGGGTTGAGAGCGTATTGAAGAGCCTAACCATAACCTCGTCGAAGGCGTTGTCGGGCGAGTTTGCAGTCGATTGCCAGAGTGGCGCAATCGCACCAACCGAGAATAGCCGAAAGAGCGTTGTGCTCAATATTACGGAGGGTCTGACACTCTCGGCAGATAGGGATAGCTACCTCTACATTGCTGTTCCGCACGGAGTGCTGGGTCTTTGCGAGCTGACCTTTACCGACACCAACGGCAAGGTGTTGAAGGCTCGTTGGAATGGCTCGGCAGTGAAGGTGGGCGTGGTGCGTGAGTTCAAGAGCATCATCTTCCGCCACACCGATGTGCCCGTACAGCTCGACGATATGTACGAAACAGAGGGAGAATGGGGCTACGAGGAGGGCACAACCATTGCTGGTTATGTAAAGAGCAACGGCACCCCATTGAAGGGCGTTGTCGTGTCCGACGGTCTGCTCTGCACCCAAACCAACGAAAAAGGTTGCTACTCGCTGAAAAGCGACCTTGCAAATGCAAAATTTGTGATGGTGAGTATCCCTTCGGGCTACTCCGCACCGACCGACAAGAATGGTCTGCCGATATTCTACCACCGCATAACCGAGAGTGAGAGGAGCGAAAACCTCTGCGAGGTCGATTTCTCGTTCAACAAGATTGAGAACAATGCCGACCGCTACACCCTGCTTGTGGGTGCCGACCCGCAACCTCGTGCAAGCACAGCCAGCTACGACAATAACGCATACCACTCGCTCGATTGTTGCGAGGATCTCTATCGTGATATGCGAGAGAAGGCGGCTACAATCACCGACCGCAATGTCTATGGTTTGATGTTGGGCGATATCGTACACGAGAATATGAATTTGTACGATAACTATATAGCGGGCTTAAAGACACTCGGTTTCCCGATGTTCAACATCATCGGTAACCACGACAACGACCCGACTGCCTCGAACGACACCGAGGGTCGCCGTGTATTCGAGGAGAAGCTCGGTCCTACCTACTACTCGTTCAACATCGGCAAGTTGCACTATGTGGTGTTGGATAACCTCATTATGAAGAAGCGCACAAGCGACAACACACTGCGAGACTACGACAATGGTCTTACCGACGAGGTGTGGCAGTGGTTGCAAAACGACCTCTCCTACATAGACCACTCGACTACGCTTATGGTGGCAGCCCACTCGCCGATGTTCAAGAAGATTGACAATACCAATCGTGGAGGGCAGCACAAAGACGATTATGCCAACCTCATTGCCGAGTTCAAGAAGGCTCATATCTGGACAGGTCACGCTCACTCCACCTTCAACTACAACTATCCCGAGTCGCACAAATGGAGAGTTGTCGAGGAGCACACCGTGGCACGCTCTACGGGCGAGCTTTGGAGCAACGAGTACATAGCCGACGGCACACCGCGAGGTTATACCGTTGTGGAGGTCGATGGCGAAGATATAGAGTGGCACTTCAAGCCTACAATCTATCAGACGGGCTCGTTCGTTTCGACCACAAAATATACAAAGAAGAAGCCAAGCTACCTCTATCGTGATTGGAACTACTCGAACGGCGTGGCAAAGATGAAGACCGACGGCACCACCCTCTCGGAGGCGTACCAGATGAAGGTTTATAAGCCTGGACAGTATCACGATACCTATGACGATATGATTGCTGGCAATGCTGCCAACAACTATGTCTATGTAAATGTATTCCTCTGGGATGACAAGTGGGAGAAGCCGAAGTACAACGGCGTGGAGATGGAGAAACTCGACTACACCACCGCCTATTGCTTGGCTACATACGAGATTCAGAAGCACTACAAGACATACGGCTACAAACTGAAAACGGAGCCGGATTATGGCCCGCACGACAACCATATCCACACCATATTCCGTGCTGTCGAAACACGCAGTAGTGGCTCGGGATCAGTCACCGTAACCGACCGTTTCGGCAATAACTACTCATCGACTATTTCGTGGTAATATTTTTAACCAAACAATAAACAATATGAACTACATTAAAAGATTAAGCTTATTTTTAGTGCTCCTGCTCTCCGTTGTTGCGGTGTATGCAGGTGGTATAAAGAATGCGCAGGATTTGATGGCATTCGTAACAGCCATCAATAGCGGACAGGACTACTCTGCCTACAAGAATGATAAGGGCGAGGTCTGCCTCGAAGCCGATATCGATATGGCTAAGGCGAAGAAGTTCCAGGGCGTAAGACCTTCGGTGGCGTATTCAATGGTCAGGGCTTTGCCTTGAAGAATTGGAAGGCGCAAAGCGGACTCATCCACGAGTTGTTGGAGGGAGGTAAGATTTGCAACCTCAAAATAGATGCTTCGTGCGTGTTGAAGGCGCAGAGCAAGGGCGGCGAGTACAACCTCGGATGGTTTGTCAATATCAACAACGGAACAGTAGAGAACTGCGAAAACCACGGTGCGCTCTACCACAAGTCGAACTTCACAAGTGGCAATGTATATGTAGGTGGTATCGTAGGTTCAAACCGCTATGTTGTCTACAAGTGTAAGAACTATGGTGAGGTGTCGTCGGCAAGCATCGCTTGCGCACGAGAGGCGAACAAGGAGGTTGCCATATATGTTGGTGGTATTGCCGGTGCAGCCGGACCAAAGGCGCTCTATGCAGCTACAACTGCTCGTTGCGAGAACCACGGAGCCGTTAAGAGTATGAACGATGCACGCTACGACAAGGTGGGCGGTATCCTCGGCGAGGCGTTCCGCACAACCGTCAAGATGTCTATCAACTACGGTAGCGTAACCAGCACCTCGATTGCTCACGAGTCGGGCGTAGCGGGCGAAAGCTGGGTGGCAGGTATCGTAGGTTACACCAAGGGCGACCTCTGTTGCAACGACAACCTCGGTACAGTATCGTCGTCGGGTGTAAATCCTTCGCACACAGCAGGTATCTGCGGTATGCCTCACAACAAACTCGTTATTGCCGACTGTTCGAACTATGGTAAGATTGAGGCTGCAAACGATATGCCTTCGTTCGTAGCAGGTATTGCAGCGACTGTAGGTCGTGAGGTGCATTTGGTGAATTGTAACAACCGTGGAGAGGTGCATTTCGCAGGTTCGAGCCCTATCCGACCATCGTTCAATGGCGGTATCGTAGGTCAGATTTATACTACAAAGAAGTCAAAGTTTAGTGCATACCTCCGTCGTTGCGTAAATTACGGCAAGGTGGAGAGCCTTTCGGGTGGTAACAACTACGAAAACCACGCTAATGCTATCCACACAGGTGGTATTGTTGGTCAGGCAGCAGGAAACTCTTATGCTCTTGTGCATATCCTCGACTGCGCAAACAAGGGCGAGGTTAAGGCTGCAACAGGCCGTCGTGGCAACATCGCAGGCTATATCACCAGCGTTGATGTTAAGGGCGAGTATTCCGATAGCAACTACGCTACTGCCACCGAGCCTATGGCTGACGGTTCGACAATCTATGGTCGTGTAACAACCGAGCAGGGCGAGCCTATCGTAGGTTGCGTTGTATCGGACGGCAAGCAGTGTGTGCAGACCGACCAGAATGGTCACTACACATTGAAGAGCGATATGAATGATACCCGTTTTGTATTCATCTCTATCCCAGACGGTTATCAGATTCCGTTCCGCAAGAGCGTTATTCAGAATTTCCATCGTATTCCTCGCTATGCAAAGGGTGCAACCGCAAACTTCACACTCGCAAAGCGTACCGAGGCGACCGATAAATATACAATCATTATGATTGGTGACCCACAGATGCGTGGTCTCGGTATTGACGGTTCGGGCGAGCGTTATCGTGATGTTGTATTGCCTGATATCGAGGAGTACAAGAAGACAACCAAGGGTGAGTTCTTCGCAATCAACCTCGGCGACTTGGTATATAACTGGATGGCGGGTTACGATGACTATATGGATATCAGCGCAACAACCTCCTACCCTATGTGCCATGTAATCGGTAACCACGACTACGATCAGTCGAACATTATCGATGGTAAGTTGGGAACTCCATTCTTTGAGCAGTATATCTCGCCAACCTACTACTCATTCACAATCGGCAAGGTGCACTATGTGATGGTAAACAGCATCGAGTATAGCCGTGAGGATGGCAAGAAGCACTACAAGTCTGGCTTGGATGACGAGCAGATGAAGTGGTTGGAGGAGGATTTGAAGTTCGTTCCGAAGGACTACACAATCTTCATCTGCGGTCACGCAAACCTCTTCAAGAAGCCTGGTACATCGCCAAGGGGTTCGTATGGCAAGTACAATGTAAACTACGAGCGTTACAAGGCGTTGTTGTTGCCTTATAAGCGCATCTACTCGTGGTCGGGCCACTACCACACCAACTACGGTTTCGACTACGCAGGAAAGCCTAAATTCGAGAATATGTCGCACATCTCGGCAATCACCGCAGCTCGTTGTATCGGCGTTTTACGTTCGAATATGGAGATTGACAATGTCGGTGTTCCTAACGGTTATATGGTTGTGGATGTCGATGGCGAGAACTTCGAGTGGTGGTACAAGACCGTAGGCCACGACCGCAGCTACCAGATGCGTGCATACTCTCCTGTTCGCACAGGCGACGGCTACTTGAAGGTTAATGTTTGGAACTACACCAAGGAGTATTGGAGCGATGTTGAGTGGTGGGTAAATGGCGAGAAGGTGGGTACCTTCGAGCAGTTTGCCGAGCCAGACCCTGACTATGTAGAGTTGCACGCTACCAAGCTTACTCACCTGCGTGGCACAGCCAAGAACTACGCAAAGCCGGGCAAGTCGCAGTATATGTTCCGCATCAAGCCTGCCGATGGTGTTCGTTCGGGCGAGATTCGTGTAACCGACAACTTCGGTAAGACCTACACTCAAAAGGTTGAGTGGTAAACGGGAAACTGAAAAGTGGAGAGTTGAGAGTGGAGAGTTGAGAGTTTTTTCTTTCAACTCTCTCTTTTTTGCACAAATTTTTCCAAAAAATTCTCAATTCTCAATTCTCAATTCTCAATTTTTTACTATCTTTGTTCCGAAAAGTGTAACTATATATCTACTCACAGATAAACTTAACAAATTAAACAACTATGATTTATTCACACGAAGTGCAGCAGATGTGCTGCGTTAAGAAGGGTGCGAATCACGAGTCTGCTCCAATTCCGGAGGAGGGCAAGTGGGTGCGTGCCAAGGAGATTAAGGACATCTCTGGTCTGACTCACGGTATTGGCTGGTGCGCTCCTCAGCAGG
>JAFVVS010000074.1 GCA_017502025.1 Alistipes sp.
CAAGCGTTCTAACCACGTAACTATCGTGGTTGACAAAATGGTAACCGAAGAAAACAAGTAAGAGAAGATGGGACAGAAAGTAAATCCAATAGCAAACCGTCTTGGTATCATCAAGGGTTGGGATTCCAACTGGTATGGTGGTAAGGACTTCTCGGAGAAGTTGGTAGAAGACGCAAAGATTCGTAAGTACTTGAATGTTCGTCTCTCGAAGGCAAGTATTTCAAAGATTATCATCGAGCGTACATTGAAGCTCGTTACTGTAACTATTTCGACCGCACGCCCAGGTATGATTATCGGTAAGGGTGGTGCCGAGGTTGATAAGTTGAAGGAGGAGTTGAAGAAGCTCACCGGCAAGGATGTACAGATCAACATCTTCGAGGTAAAGCATCCGGAGGTTGACGCAACAATCGTTGCACAGACCATCGCACGCCAGCTCGAAGGCCGTGTATCGTACCGCCGTGCAATTAAGACTGCTATCGCATCGACAATGCGTGCGGGTGCAGAGGGAATCAAGGTTCAGATTTCTGGTCGTGTAGGCGGCGCCGAGATGGCTCGCTCGGAGACCATAAAGGAGGGTCGTATTCCATTGCACACATTCCGTGCAGATGTAGATTACTGCTTGGCAGTGGCTATCACCAAGGTAGGTACCCTCGGTATCAAGACTTGGATCTGCCACGGCACAGTATATGGCAAGCGTGACTTGTTCGAGATTGCAGGTGCATCGCAGCAGAACCAGCGTCAGCAGCAGGGCAACCGCAAGGGCAATGCTCCACGCCGTAACCGCAAAAATAACAAATAGTAAGTAGTACCTTTTAAAAGCAAAACAATTATGTTACAGCCAAAGAAGACCAAATTTAGAAGAATGCAAAAGGGTCGTATGAAGGGTGTTGCTCAGAGAGGTAACCAGCTTGCATACGGATCGTTTGGAATCAAGGCACTCGAAAGCTCGTGGATCACAGGCCGTCAGATCGAGGCAGCCCGTCAGGCGATCACCCGTTATATGAAGCGTGAGGGACAGATCTGGATTCGAATCTTCCCTGATAAGCCAATCACCAAGAAGCCAGCCGAGGTGCGTATGGGTAAGGGTAAGGGTAATCCTGAAGGATTCGTAGCACCTATTACTCCGGGCCGTATCTTGTTCGAGGCAGAGGGTGTACCAATGGAGATTGCAAAGGAGGCACTCCGTCTTGGAGCGCAGAAGTTGCCAATCACAACTAAGTTTATTGTTCGCCGTGACTATGATGAGTCAACAGCATTGTAAAAAAGGAGGATTATAGATTATGAAAACAGCTGAAATTAAGGATATGTCTGTTCAGGACTTGCAGGAGCGCATTGCTGCTGAGAAGGCAAGACTTGCAACAATGAAGGTTCAACACGCCGTTTCGCCAGTCGAGAATCCTTCGGAAATTAAGAAAACCCGCAGAGATATAGCTCGTATGATGACTATTCTGCGCCAAAAATAAGAATTGAATTATGGAAAGAAATCTTAGAAAAGAGCGTATCGGAGTAGTTGTCAGCACCAAGATGGAGAAGACTATCGTGGTGGCAGTTGCTCGTAAGGTAAAGCACCCAATCTATGGTAAGTTCGTAAACAAGACTACAAAGTTTGCTGCTGAGTGTCTTGACGCAACCATCCACGAGGGTGATACAGTGCGCATTATGGAGACTCGCCCGTTGAGCAAGACGAAGCGTTGGAGATTAGTAGAAATCATTGAAAGAGCTAAGTAATTATGATACAACAAGAAAGCAGACTTACAGTAGCCGATAACAGCGGTGCAAAGGAGGTTCTTTGTATCCGAGTACTTGGCGGAACCAAGCGCCGTTATGCGTCGATCGGCGACAAGATTGTAGTGGCTGTTAAGAGCGCAAGCCCTTCTGGTGATGTAAAGAAGGGTGCCGTATCGAAGGCAGTCGTAGTAAGAACCAAAAAGGAGATTAGGCGTGCAAACGGATCATACATCCGTTTCGATGACAATGCCGTAGTCCTTCTTAACAACCAGGGTGAGATGCGTGGTACTCGTATCTTTGGTCCAGTAGCTCGTGAGTTGCGTGACCAGTATATGAAGATCATTTCGCTCGCACCGGAAGTATTGTAATCATTAAAAAAGAGTACTTTATATGTCAGTAAAATTGCATATTAAGAAAGGGGATACGGTAGTAGTTATCGCCGGTGACAACAAGGGCCAGCAGGGTAAGGTTCTCAAAGTAGAGACCTCGAAGCAGCGTGCTATTGTTGAGGGCGTTAATCTCGTGAAGAAGGCAACCAAGCCTAACGCACAGAATCCTCAGGGTGGAATCGTTGAGCAGGAGGCTGCGATTCACATCTCGAACTTGCAGTTGCTCGACCCTAAGAGTGGCAAGGTTACTCGTGTAGGTCGCAAGGCAAACGCAGAAGGTAAATTAGTTCGTTACGCTAAAAAATCAGGAGAGGAGATCAAATAATGGCATACATTCCATCACTCAAAACACAGTATAAGGAGCAGATCGTTCCTGCCCTTATGAAGGAGTTTGGATACAAGAGCATTATGCAGTGTCCTAAACTTGAAAAGATCGTAGTAAATCAGGGTATGGGTCAGGCAGTAGCCGACAAGAAGCTCATCGATGTAGCACAGGAGGAGCTTACCCAGATTACAGGTCAGAAGGCCGTACAGACAAAGTCTCGTAAGGATATCTCGAACTTTAAGCTCCGTAAGGGTATGCCTATCGGTGTTCGAGTAACCCTCCGTGGCACTCGTATGTACGAGTTCTTGGAGCGTCTTATCGCTGTTGCCCTTCCACGAATTCGTGACTTCAAGGGTATCAACGACAAGTTCGATGGTCAGGGTAACTACACTCTCGGTATCACCGAGCAGATCATCTTCCCTGAGATCGATATCGATAAGATTACCAAGATTTTCGGTATGGAGATCACATTCGTAACTTCGGCACCAACCGACGAGGAGGCATACGCACTTCTCCGTGAGTTTGGTTTGCCATTCAAAAACGCTAAAAAGAATCAATAAGCTATGGCAAAGGAATCGATGAAGGCACGCGAGGTAAAGCGTGCGAAGTTGGCTGCTCGTTATCAGCACAAGCGTGACGAGATCGCAGCACAGTTGAAAGCCGGCGAGATTGATCACGAGGAGGCGTGGATCGCACTTTCGAAGCTCCCACGCAACGCAAACCCTATTCGTCAGCACAACCGTTGCATGCTCACCGGTCGTCCAAAGGGTTATATGCGTCAGTTCGGCATCAGCCGTATCCAGTTCCGTGAGATGGCTTCTGCTGGTCTTATCCCAGGCGTTAAGAAGGCAAGCTGGTAGTCGTTGTACGACTCGTTTCAAAGATGCGTTTCCAAAAGGAACGCATCTTTTTTGTTTGAAAATTCATATTGCACTACTCTTTTTGCACGAATCGTCGGATAGCAAAATGCTCATTTACGCCCAGTAAACTGCGCTTTTGCTACCTAGCTTCGCACAAAAATAGCAGCACACTACGAATTTTGAAGAGATGGGGAGTATCTTACATAAAATTTCCTCCACCATTTACGATTTTGGGGTTGCGTAGATTTCTTTGTCTTAAACCCTATTACCCCCATAACCCCCATTGCCCCTAACCTCTCTCCACTCTAAACTCTCCACTCTCCACTTAAAAATTGCGTAATTGTTTGGTAGTGTGAGAAATAATGTGTATCTTTGCGGGCTCGAAAAAGAGTTTTTGTCGCAAGACAACTGACATTTGAACAACCGCCAAAGGTGCTAAGTTGTTGGTGCTTATGGGGTTACGGCTTTGCAGAAGAAGGGTTTTGATATGGGTGCAAGTGCTGATAAAGTGCTTGGGAAAGAATCAAAAAACCGTTTTCAGGGTCGGAAAGCGAGGGGGATACTTGGATACGAAAGGTCGAAGTTTCTGCCTTTCGGTTGTGAAAGGTGGTGGAATTGGGGCGAAAATTTGGGTCGAAGCCGTGAAAACGGGGGTAGATCGACGAGCAAAAACAAATTTTATTAACTAATTTTAATTTTTAACTTTTAATTCTTTACAGTTATGACAGATCCAATTGCGGATTTTTTGACGAGAATTAGAAACGCAGTGAAAGCCAACCACAAGGTGGTTGTAGCTCCTGGCTCAAAAATTAAAGAGGCCATCACTCGAA
>JAFVVS010000075.1 GCA_017502025.1 Alistipes sp.
ATTTACAACCTCTCCGAGCAGGATAGCAAGATAATCTGCGTACCCGAGGGCTACGCCAACTGCATTAAGGCTCACGAGAAGGACTCGGTATTGCTGGTCTTCTCGGGTAAGATTTTGGAGGAGGCTCTCAAGGATAGTTGGAGGTATGACAAAGACCTCTGGGTGGACTGGTCGAAATACTAACGAATTATGAAAATTTTAGTTACAGGCGCAAAGGGTTTTGTGGGTCAAAACCTCTGCGCACAACTCAAAAATATCCGTGACGGCAAGGCAAAGTGCTATGGCGAGGTTGCGGTGGAGGAGATTTTCGAGTACGATATCGACTCTACGGCGGAGCAACTCGACAAATATTGCCGTGAGGCAGACTTTGTATTCAACCTCGCAGGCGTAAATCGTCCACAAAACACCGAGGAGTTTATGGAGGGCAACTTCGGCTTCGCATCGACCTTGCTCGAAACCCTCGAAAAACACGGTAATAAGGCTCCCGTGATGCTCTCGTCGTCTATTCAGGCAACCTTGGCGGGTCGTTTTGGCGATAGCGAGTACGGCCGTAGCAAGCGTGCCGGCGAGGAGCTATTCTTTAATTATAGCGCACGCACGGGCGCACGAGTGTTGGTCTATCGCTTTCCGAACTTGTTTGGCAAGTGGTGTCGCCCGAATTACAACTCGGCCGTGGCGACCTTCTGCAACAATATCGCAAACGATTTGCCGATTACGGTGAATGACCGCTCGACAGAGTTGGAGTTGCTCTATATCGACGACTTGGTGGATGAGATGATTGCCACCTTGCGAGGCGAGGAGCACCACTGCGAGTTCGAGGGTGTAGAGACCGTTTTGTGCGAGGGTGGTAAGTATTGCGCAGTGCCAACTACACACAAGGTTACACTTGGCGAGATTGTCGATTTGTTGGAGTCGTTCAAGGCGCAACCGCAGACACTTGTTGTACCTGAGATCCCGTACAACTCGTTCGCAAAGAAGCTCTATTCGACCTATTTGAGCTACTTGCCGAAGGAGAAGGCGTCGTTCGAGTTGAAGATGAACTGCGATGCACGAGGCTCATTTACCGAGTTGTTGCGTAGCGAGAAGTGCGGTCAGGTAAGCGTAAATATCTCGAAACCGGGCATCACCAAGGGCGAACATTGGCACAATACCAAGTGGGAGTTCTTTATCGTGGTGTCGGGCAAGGGCTTGATTCAGCAGCGCCGTGTTGGTTCCGACGAGGTGCTGAACTTCGAGGTCTCGGGCGATAAGATAGAGGCTGTGCATATGTTGCCTGGCTATACGCACAATATCATCAACCTCTCGGATAGCGAAGATTTGGTAACGGTAATGTGGGCAAACGAGGCGTTCGACCCCAATAAACCAGATACCTACTTTGAAAAAGTGGAGAAATAGGGAAAAGCCTTACTAGCCCTTAATGGCCGTTACTAGCCTTTATAAAGAAATCAAAAAATAAAAGATATGGACTTTTCAAATGTAAAATTTGCCGAGAATGGCAAACTCAAACTCTTGATTATCGTGGGTACTCGTCCCGAGATTATTCGTTTGGCAGCGGTGATCAACAAGTGCCGCAAGTACTTCGACTGCATCTTGGCGCACACGGGTCAGAACTACGACTATAACCTCAACGGCATATTTTTCCGTGACCTCAAACTCGCCGAGCCTGAGGTATATCTCAATGCCGTGGGCGACGACCTCGGTGCTACGATGGGCAATATCATCAACGCATCGTACAAGCTTATGGTGCAGATTCAACCCGATGCAGTGTTGGTTTTGGGTGATACAAATTCGTGCCTTTCGGTGATTGGCGCAAAGCGTCTGCACATTCCAATCTTCCATATGGAGGCGGGAAATCGTTGCTTCGACGAGTGCTTACCTGAGGAGACAAATCGTCGTATCGTAGATATTATCTCGGATGTTAATATCTGCTACTCGGAGCACGCACGCCGCTACCTCAATGCATCGAGCGTAGCGAAGGAGCGCACCTATGTTAGTGGCTCGCCAATGGCGGAGGTGTTGCACGAGAACTTGGCGGAGATTGAGGCAAGCGACATTCACGCACGCCTCGGCTTGGAGAAGGGTCGCTATATCCTTCTGTCGGCTCACCGTGAGGAGAATATCGACACCGAGAAGAACTTTACTTCGCTCTTTACCGCAATCAATAAGATGGCGGAGAAGTACGATATGCCGATTCTCTACTCGTGCCACCCACGCTCACGCAACCGCTTGGCACAGAGCGGTTTCGAGTTGGATAAGCGAGTTATTCAGCACGAGCCACTCGGCTTCCACGACTATAACTGCTTGCAGATGAATGCCTTTGCTGTTGTATCGGATAGCGGAACACTGCCAGAGGAGAGCTCGTTCTTCACAAGCGTTGGACACTCGTTCCCGGCAGTATGTATCCGCACCTCGACCGAACGCCCTGAGGCATTGGATAAGGGTTGCTTCATCTTGGCAGGTATCGACGAACGCTCACTGTTGCAGGCGGTAGATACAGCAGTTGAGATGGTCGCAAATGGCGACAACGGCATTCCTGTACCTAACTACACCGACGAGAATGTCTCGACAAAGGTTGTGAAGTTGATCCAATCCTACACCGGCGTCGTAAATAAAATGGTTTGGAGAAAGTAAATTAGCGGTATGCCCAAGAGAGTCCTACTTGTAACGCAGTACTTCTATCCCGAGAACTTCAAGTGCAACGATATTGCATTTGAGTTGCAGCGTCGTGGGTACGAGGTTACGGTGCTGACTGCTATTCCAAACTATCCGCAGGGTAAATACTTTGATAGCTACGGGCTGTTCAAGCGTAGGGTGGAGTATATCGACGGCGTAAAGGTTATTCGAGGCTTTGTCATTCCACGAGGCAAGGGTGGTAAGATAGGTCTTTCGCTCAACTATTTGAGCTACCTTGTGTCGTCGTGCCTGATTGCGCTGTATCTCTCGTTGCGATACAAATACGAAGCAGTGTTTGTTCATCAGGTGTCGCCCGTAACAATTGGTGTGGCGGCAACTCTTGTAAAGCGAATACAGCGGATACCGATGTACTTCTGGGTACTCGACTTATGGCCTGAGAGTTTGACCGCAGCAATAGGTCTGCGTAACAAATATATCCTTGGATTCTTCTCGAAGATGGTGCAGTGGTTCTATCGCCGTTCGGACAAGATTCTCATCAGCTCGAAGGGCTTTGCTAACTCTATCTGCGAGAAAGGCGATTTTGCCGAGAAGATCATCTATTTCCCGAATTGGGTCGACAAGGCTTTAACGGCAAAGTCGGATGTCGTAACACCCGATGTTCCAAACGGCTTTGTAGCGATGTTTACAGGTAATATCGGTGCATCGCAGGACTTTGGCACGGTGTTGAGTGCAGCAGAACGGCTCAAAGAGCATAAGGATATTCACTTCGTAATTGTCGGCAATGGTCGAGCACGAGAGTGGGTCGAGCAACAGATTGTTGAGCGAGGTCTGAACGAGACGGTACATTGCGTCGGCTCATATCCGTTGGAGGCTATGCCGGCAACATTTGCCAAGGCAGATGTGTTGTTTGCAGCGTTGAAAGACGAGCCTATCTTTGCCTTGACTGTACCCGCAAAGATTCAAGCCTATATGTCGTCGGGCAAACCTATTATCTCGATGATCAATGGCGAAGCGATGGAGCTGGTGCGAGAGGTAGGTTGCGGTATGGCAGTGGCCGCAGAGGATAGCAAGGCGTTTGCCGATGCAGTTTTGCAAATGTCGCAACTCTCGCAGTCGGAGCGTGAGCAGATTGGTAATCGAGGTCGAGAATTCGCCTCTAACAACTTTGACTTTACGAAGCAGATGACTCTGCTCGAAGAGATAATGAATCTTTAATATGAAACAAAATAGGAGCGTGGAGACCCTTTCTACCCTTCTGCGTGTTGCCATTGGGGCGGAGTGCGCAGAGAGGGTGAATATTGAGGGTGTGTCGTGGCAGGCGGTGTATGCTATGGCTCGCAAGCAGGGCGTGTTGGCGGTGGCGTTCGATGGCTTGACAAAGCTCTTCGAGCAGGATAAGGCGTTTGCAAAGGCGTTTCCGTTGTCGCTCAAATTGCAGTGGATAAATGCCACTTGCTCTATCGAACAACGATACGAAAGCTCCAAAGCCGTATGCTCGGAGTTGGTTGATAGGTGGGCGGAACAGAATATTAAAGCCCTCTGCTTGAAGGGCTTGGCGTTCAGCACCTACTATCCCCAACCAAATCATCGTGAGTGTGGCGACTTCGACTGCTACCTCTACGACGACTACGACAAGGGCAATGCCATTGCCAAGCAGCTTGGTGCAAAGGTCGATGATGAGTGGTACAAGCACTCGGAGATTATTTACCGCAAGGCGATGATTGAAAATCACCGCTTTATCGTGGCGGTGCGCAACGGCAAGAAGACCAAACAGTTGCACAATCTGCTCGACAATATCGCACGCACCGAGGAGCGCAAGCCGATATTCGACACCCGAATAGAGATGCCGTCGGCGATGTTCAATGCTCTCTTTATGAACCACCACTCGCTGACGCACTTCCTCTCGGAGGGCATTCGCTTGCGCCATATTCTCGATTGGGTGTTGTTCCTCGCAAAGGAGCAGGATAACCTCGATTGGGAGCGCTTCTACGCCTTGTGTGAGGAGTTCGATATGCGAGCCTTTGTAGAGTGCTCGACTGCGGTGGCGATTAAAGTTTTCAACATAGAGATTACTAATCCGAAGATTGTGGTTGAGAGCCCATATACCGAGCGAGTTCTCGACTCGATATTGAATGATGACGATGCGGTCTTTTCGCAGAGTGTTGGCAAGTGGCGCACACGCCTAATGTTGGTGCGCAACCTCTTTGCGTCGAAGTGGAAGTACGAGGCGTTTGCTAATACGGGAATTATTGCTAAATTTGTATCGTTGGCGTGGGGCTATTTCACCCACCCCGAGGAGGACTAAAAAGTAAAGATATGAAAGGTATTGTATTGGCAGGAGGTAGCGGCACACGCCTCTATCCTATCACAAAGGGTGTGAGCAAGCAGTTGTTGCCCATCTACGACAAGCCTATGATATACTATCCGATATCGGCGCTGATGTTGGCAGGTATCAGGGAGATTTTGATTATCTCGACACCACACGATCTGCCTTGCTTCCGTCGATTGTTGGGCGATGGCTCATCCTACGGAGTGCATTTCGAGTATGCCGAGCAACCTTCGCCCGATGGCTTGGCGCAGGCGTTCCTCATAGGCGAGGAGTTCGTAGGTGAGGATTGCGTATGCTTGGTTTTGGGCGACAATATCTTCTATGGTCAGGGCTTTACAGGAATGTTGAAACAGGCTGTTGCGACTGCCGAGCAGGAGGGCAAGGCTACGATTTTTGGTCACGAGGTGTCTAATCCCGAGCGTTTTGGCGTTGCCGAAATCGACGATGAGGGCAATGTTTTGAGCATCGAGGAGAAGCCGCAACATCCGAAGTCGAACTACGCCGTGGCAGGCTTGTACTTCTATCCGAATAGGGTGGTCGAGTTGGCAAAAACTATAACTCCGTCGGCTCGTGGCGAGTTGGAGATTACCGATGTGAATGAGTGTTTCCGCCGAGAGGGTGAGTTGAAGTTGCAGGTTATGGGCCGAGGCTTTGCGTGGCTCGATACGGGTACGCACGAGAGTCTTTTCGATGCATCTCGCTTTGTGGAGGTCATCGAGAGTCGTCAGGGCGTGCAAATTGCCTGCTTGGAGGAGATTGCGTGGCGCAAGGGCTGGTTGTCGGATGAGGAGCTTCTACGCCTTGCCGAACCTATGAAGCACAACTCCTATGGCGCATATATGATAAATCTGGTTAAGGGCGCAAATCGCCAATAGCGAATGGGAGCAAAACGAAACATATTGATTACGGGCGGTGCAGGCTTTATTGGCTCGCATGTGGTACGACTCTTTGTAAAGAAGTACCCCGAATATCGCATCGTAAATCTCGACCTTCTGACCTATGCGGGCAACCTCGAAAACCTCAAAGATGTGGAGGGAGAGCCGAACTACACCTTCGTGCGAGGCGACATCTGCGACTATGAGCAAATGGTGGAGTTGTTCCGCAAGTACGATATTGACGGCGTGATACACCTCGCAGCCGAGAGCCATGTGGATCGCAGTATCAAAGACCCATTCACCTTTGCTCGCACAAATGTTATGGGCACATTGTCGCTGTTGCAAGCAGCAAAGGTGTGCTGGGAGGGCAACTACGAGGGCAAACTCTTCTACCACATCTCGACCGATGAGGTATATGGTGCGTTGGAGTTCGACGATACACTCTTTACCGAGCAGACCAAGTATGCTCCGCACTCGCCATACTCGGCATCGAAGGCGTCGAGCGACCACTTCGTCAGGGCGTATCACGACACCTACGGAATGCCGACCATTGTTACGAATTGCTCGAACAACTATGGACCATACCAATTCCCCGAGAAGCTTATTCCGCTCTTTATAAACAATATCCGCAAGGGAAAATCGTTACCTGTATATGGCAGGGGCGAGAATGTACGAGATTGGCTCTATGTCGAGGATCACGCAAGGGCAATAGATACTATCTTCCACCGTGGCAAGGTTGCCAAGACCTACAATATAGGCGGCTTCAACGAGTGGCGCAATATCGACCTTATAAAGGTTGTGATAAAGACGGTGGATAGGTTGCTGGGCAACGAGGAGGGTCATTCGCTCCACTTGATAACCTATGTTACCGACCGCCTCGGACACGATGCTCGCTATGCGATAGACTCTACGAAGTTGAAAGAGGAGTTGGGCTGGGAGCCGTCGTTGCAGTTCGAGGAGGGTATCGAAAAGACCGTAAAATGGTACCTCGAAAATGAGGCTTGGTTGGATAATATTACAAGTGGCGCATACGAGCGTTACTACGAAGAACAATACTCAAACAGATAGTACTGAAATGGCAAAAATAGCACTCTTTGCAGGGTCGTTCGACCCATTTACCCGAGGTCACGAGGCGGTTGTCGAGGTGGCATTGCAACTCTTCGACGAGGTGGTTGTCGGTGTGGGCGAGAATGTGTCGAAAAGGTCGCTCCTCTCGGTTGAGCAGCGTTGCCGACTGATTGCCGACCGCTATAAGGATGATAGCCGTGTGCGAGTGGTGTCGTACAACACTCTTACGGGCGACTTTGCTCGTGAGGTGGGCGCTACGGTGCTGGTGCGAGGTGTGCGCAATACCCTCGATTTCGAGTTCGAGCGCACGATTGAGGCGACCAACCGAGAACTCTTCCCCGAATTGACCACGGTGCTGATACCTACACCGGCAGAGGTGATGCATATCTCCTCGTCGATGGTGCGTGAGTTGCTGGCATTCGGTCGTGAGGTCGATGACTATTTACCGCAGAATATCAATATTAAAAACTATATACAATAAAAAGCTAATGGCTAACGGCTAATAGCCCAAATTTAAGTAATTATGGAATTTTCAGCAGAGATGATTGCCGGTTTGCTGGCAGGAGAGGTTGTAGGCGACGAGAATGCCTCGGTTTATACCATATCATCAATCGAAGGTGGCAAGGAGGGAGGTTTGGCATACTTGTCGAATCCTCGTTTCGAGCAGTATCTATACACCACAAAGTGCTCGGTTGTATTGGTTGATCGCACCTTCGAGCCAAAAGAGAAGGTCAAGGCTACGCTCGTCAAGGTTGATAATGTGAACGCTTGCGTATTGCGCTTGCTCGATATGTATAATGCAATGAAACCGCAGAAGAAGGGTATATCGAAGTTGGCATCTATTTCGGAGAGTGCAACCATTGGCGAGAACTGCTACATTGGCGACTTTGCAGTTATCGAGGCGGGTGCCGTAGTGGGCGATGGAGCAAAGATATATCCGCAGTGCTATGTGGGCGACAATGTGAAGATTGGCGCAAAGACAACTCTCTTTGCGGGTGTTAAGATCTACGAGGGTTGCTCTATTGGCGAGAACTGTATCCTCCACGCAGGTGCGGTGATTGGTGCCGACGGCTTCGGCTTTGCACCAAATGCCGAGGGTGGCTTCGACAAGATTCCGCAACTCGGAAATGTTATTATCGAGGATAATGTGGAGATTGGTGCCAACACCTGTATCGACCGTGCAAAGACCGACTCGACAATCATCCGTAAGGGTGTTAAGTTGGATAACCTTATCCAGATTGGTCACAATGTTATTATTGGCGAGAATACCGTTTCGTCGGCACAAACAGGTATTGCAGGTACCTCAAAGGTGGGTGCAAACTGCTTTATCGCAGGTCAGGTTGGTGTTGCCGACCATATAACCATTGGCGATCGTGCCAAGATTGGTGCCAAGAGCGGTATCGACAAGGATGTGCCCGATGGTGAGATTCGTTTCGGTAACCCTGCATTGGCAGGTATCAACTATCACCGTTCGTTTGCAGTATTTAAGGAGTTGCCCGACTTGCGTCGCCGTGTGATGAAGTTGGAGGCGGAGTTGGCAAATAAAGAGTAGGAGTAAGATATGAAGAAGATTTTTTTGATGTTGGCAGTGGTTGCTGCCTTTGTGGGTTGCAATGCGAACAAGTGCGAAATTGTCGGTGCATTGGATAATAGCGAGAATGTAGGCTATGTCTATCTTATCGATATGTGGAACACTCGTGCAGTTATCGACTCGGTGAAGTTGGAGAATAATCGTTTCCACTTCAAGAGTGTTAAGTGCGCTCCAACATTTGCGCAGCTTATTTTGGAGGGTGGTCGCCCTGTGTCGCACCTCTTTGTGGAGAGTGGCAAGGCTATGGTTTCGTGCGATTGTAAGTTGGGTACCAGCAAGATGGGCGGAACACCTGCAAATGATGCTCTCAACGAGATGATGCAGGTTAGTTCGGATATGATTGCCGAGTATCGTGTAGCCGTAAGCGCAGGCGATAGCGCAAAGGTGGCTGAAATTGAGGCTGCTCACGACAAGATGCAGACCGACTATTTCGAGCAGAATAAGACGAATGTAATGGGACTCTTTATGCTGCATCAGCTCTCCTATTCTATGCCGTCGAAGCAGCTTATCGAGGAGTTGGCGACATTCCCGGCCGAGTTGCTGGCATTGCCTTTTGCTCAGCGTATGAAGGCTTCGGCAGAGCGTAAGTTCAAGACCGAGCCGCAGGCAGAGGGTAGCGACTATGTGCCTTACTATATCAATATCGAGCAGCCGAATGTCAAGGGCGAGATGGTATCGCTTAAATCGGTTATCGAGAGTAAGAACAACCGCTATGTACTGCTCGACTTCTGGGCTTCGTGGTGCGGACCTTGTATGGGCGAGATGCCATATTTGAAGGAGGCATACAAACTCTACCACAAGAAGGGCTTCGAGATTTACGGCGTATCGCTCGACACTCGTGCCGAGGCGTGGAAGGGCGCAATCGAGAAGCAGGGTATGAAGTGGGTAAATGTAAGTTTGTTGCAGGACTTTAAGGCTCCGGCAGTCGAGGATTATGCCGTGGAGTCTATCCCTACAAACTACCTTATCGACTGCTCGAATGGCGTTATCGTGGCGAAGAATTTGCGTGGCGAGGCGGTCATCGAGAAGTTGGCAGAGTTGCTGAAATAGCCGATGGCTCAACCTACCGAGATATATCGCATTTTGGGTATCGACCCCGGCACCAACTACACGGGATATGGTGTGTTGGAGGTCGAGGGGCGTGCGGTGCGTGCGGTTGTGATGGGGGAGATAGACCTTCACAAGATTGCCGACCCCTAC
Organism: Alistipes sp.; assembly: GCA_017502025.1. GTDB lineage: Bacteria > Bacteroidota > Bacteroidia > Bacteroidales > Rikenellaceae > Alistipes. The sequence goes on from JAFVVS010000075.1 coordinate 9,698, forward strand.
GAGAAGTTGCGCTATATCTTCGACAGCGTAAGTCGCTTGGTGAGGGAGTATAAGCCTCGTGAGGTGGCTTTGGAGTCACCATTCTTCGGGCAAAATGTGCAGTCGATGCTCAAACTTGGTCGTGCGCAGGGCGTGGCTATGGCAGCGGCACTCAGCCAGGAGGTCGATGTCTTTGAGTATGCCCCTTCACGCATCAAACAGTCGGTCGTAGGACTCGGCTCGGCAACCAAGGAGCAGATTGCGGGCGTGGTGATGAAGACTCTGCATATCGAAACCCCTCCGAAGAAACTCGATGCAACTGACGGTATGGCGGTGGCGTTGTGCCACTACTACTCGGTATCTTCGCCTATAAACCGAGCACTTGGCGGTACAAAGGTAAAGGGCTTGGGTGGCGACAAGGTGGCTCGCAAGCGTGGTACGCAGTCGTGGGAGCAGTTCCTGCGAGAGAATCCTAATCGTATAAAATAGCCAATGGCTAACAGCTCAAAAAAAGACCTGTAAATTGCAGGTCTTTTTATTGTATGGTATAGTGGTGTTTTATCTCCAGCGCAAAACCAATGTTTCTCGGTTGCCGAGCGTCAGTTTGCCCGACTTGCCAAACTTCGCAGTTCCGAAAATTGGCGTTGCGGTCATACCCTTCGGAGCTACAAGTTTCAACGAGCAAGGGGTTGCCAAATTGTTGGTGATGATTGTTACATACTCGTTGCCACTGCGCAACACTCGCATCAACGCTCCATTGGCGTGGCTCGCAAAGCGGAAAGGTTGCTTGAAGAGTTGCTCCGAGAGGAGTGCATCTGCCAAGTGCGACAACTCGCCCGACTCACCCTTCGAGAGTTGCGACATCGACACCGAAGGTGAAATCCAATAGACCTCGCCCTTGCCAATCTTGTTGTGCAGAGCCACAGCTCCCTCGGCTCCATTGCCGATAACTCGTGCCGTAGGTGCGGTTGCTCGGAGTATCGGGTGCCAAGCGTGTCCGAGGAGCTTACCTACCCCCTCGATGTTGAAATATTGCGGAGTCTCACGGTAGCGAATATCCTCATATACACCTCCCACGAGTGGCTCCAAGTCGAACTGCGACAACGAGGTGCAAACCTCGTTCTCGTTGTAGAAGCCCACAAGACCTTCGAGGATAACCTTGCCACCTCGTTTTACGAACTCGACCATTCGAGGTACAACACTGCTCGGAACCGAGAAGGCGTTGGCTACAACGACCACATCACCTTCGCCACGCTTCTCCCACTCGTAGTCCGTGAAGTAGCGCATCTGTGGCTGATAGCCTCGCTCCGACAATGCCTCGAACCAATGGAATGTGGTATATACCTGTGAGTTAGGCTCTGTTTCACGAACTCCGACATAATCTTTGCGGATATGGCGTAACATGCGTTGCGTTTCGGGACTCAAAATAAGGGTTATGTTCGACAACTCCGGCTTCGATGCCTGGAAGAAGTCATTGTTATTCTCTATAACCTCGTTTATCTCCTTTGTGACGAGTGAACGATCGGTCGCCTCTCCCTTGAAGCCAAATACACCCCATTCGCCTGCTTCACCACTCTGACGGCGGTAGTTGGTGCTCCAATATATAACCTTGCGCGCGCCTGTACCTATGCCTGTCCATACCCACTGTGCAAGGTCATCTCGTGTAGGGCAGATAGGGGTACGGCCCGAGAAGATATTGTTTCCTGCCTGCATCTCACCCACCCAGAAGCGGTTGTTAGGGGCGTGAGCACGCAGAATCTCGCAGATACCTGCTGTCGAGTATGCATACTTCTCACGAGGCATCATCTGCAACTGCCAAGCAGCGTGCATCGAAGCACCGAAGATATCGAACACACCTCGCAGGGTTGTGAGATCGTAGCGGTCGAGCGAACCAAAGAAGTCAGCAGGATTCGATGTAACAGGCGTTTTTGGGTCATATTTACGGATAGTCTTCGTGATTTCGGCAAAGGTATGCGCCAGAATATCACGAGATATATCTATCCAATCGTTATGGGGAACATTCCAAGCAAAGCCGCCGCTTCCTGTCCACGCTTTCTCGTACTTAACCTCGTCGAACGACTTATAGTCGGCAATCCACGCCTTGTTGAGAGCCTCGACTGTGCCATACTTTTCACGCAACCAATTCTGTGTGAACTCAATTGTGTAAGGGTCCTCTGCCTTGAAGCTACGAGCCTCGTTGAGTACCCACCACGAACCGAGTGCCTTGCTATCACGGTAGCGCACTACACACTCACGAATAAAGTCATCGGACAACGCCTTAATCTCCTTAGAGTAGTAGAGAACGTGACGCTGCGTGTGAAAACCGTACTTCTTGCAGTAGAATGTAGGGGCGTGAGTGCAGAAGAGGGTTGCCTCAATCTCTACGCCATACTTTTCGGCAGCACGGAACAACGCATCGTAGAGGTGAAAATCGTAGACTTTTGGAGCCGTCTCGATGTAGTTCCACATCAGAAAGACACGAGCCGAACGCATCTTGCTGTCAGCCATAGTCTTAACCCAGCCCTCGACCTCTGCTTCGGTCTGCGATGGCTCAACCCACAACTCGGCACCGACATCGATACGACGCTGTGCCGATGCGCTACCAAATAGCGCAAATGTTGCAATGCAAAATAGGATAGTCTTTAAGAATTTCATAGTAGTTAGGATTTAATTTTCTACAAAGATACAAAAAAACGGAAAACGGAGAGCGGAAAACGGAAAACTTTTTAAGACGAAAGAAACGGATATACCCCTCCCCTCACGGGTATTAAAAATAATACCTGGCAGTAAGGAGTTTAGGGAATTTAATGAGAATAGGGAGAATAACATCGCTAAATTCCTTAAACTCTCTAAACTCCATAAAAAGCCAATGGCTACCACTGCGATTAAGCCGAGTGCATAGATTGCTTGCATTCTATGCCAAGGCGGAGCAGTGAAGACCAAAGGTCAATGGCCAATAGCCCAAAAAACAGGAGATTGCCACGAGCCTAACGGCTCTCGCAATGACAGCTTATTTAATTTTAGCTAAAATTTTCTCTGCGCAATTGCATATCCAAAAAATAGTTCGTATATTTGCAACCCCAAATGGGATTTAATTAAAAAATTTAGTAACAATGAAAGTTTGCGAAATTACAGGAAAAGTGGCCCTCGTTGGAAACAATGTTTCGCACTCCAATGTGAAGACTAAGCGCAAGTTCAATCCAAACTTGAAGACTAAGCGTTTCTGGTCTGAGGAGGAAGGCCGTTGGATTACCTTGAAGGTTTCGACTTCGGGAATCAAAACAATTAACAAGAAGGGCCTCGCTGCTGCTTTGAAGGATGCAGCTGCAGCCAAGAAAATCTACTAAAATTTAACAAGACATGGCAAAGAAAGGTAACAGAGTTCAGGTCATCTTGGAGTGCACCGAGCAGAAGGAGAGTGGCGTACCAGGAATGTCTCGCTACATCACCACAAAGAACAAGAAGAACACCCCTGACCGTTTGGAGCGTAAGAAGTACAATCCATACTTGAAGAGGGTAACATTGCATCGTGAAATTAAGTAATAAGGAGGTTTGATTTATGGCAAAGAAAGCAGTCGCAACCCTTCGTACTGGTGTTGGTAAGCAGTTCACCAAGTGCATCAAGATGGTTAAGTCGGAGAAGACTGGTGCCTACATTTTCAAGGAGGCAATCGTACCAGTTGATCAGGTAGCTGAGTATATGAAATAGTATCTCGCACCAATGTATTCGGGTCTCCCGAAATACAAAAGGCTATTCGAAAGAATAGCCTTTTGTGTTTCTAGGAAAATCGTTCTGGCGGGTAAATTTTGCACCTTACTTGCGGCGTAAATGCTCACATACGCCAAGTATGCTGCGCTTTCCGCCACTGCGTAACGCACAAAATTTCCACCACCATTTACGATTTTACTTTTTTGTTGGTCAAATTTAAGGAGTTTAGCTAAAATTCCTATAGCCCCTATTATCCCTATAGCCCCTATTATCCCTATAGCCCCTAAAAACTAAAAGCAAAAAAGAGTGAAGAGCTAAAAACTCTCCACTCTCCACTCTAAACTCTCAACTCTTACATCATTCCGCCCATTCCGCCGGCAGGCATAGGGGGCATCGGAGTTTCAACCTTCTTCTCTACCAAGACGCACTCCGTAGTGAGGAACATCGAAGCAACCGAAGCGGCATTCTCCAACGCCACACGAGATACCTTCGTAGGGTCGATGATACCCGCTTTTAGCATATCTACATACTTATCTTCACGAGCGTTATAGCCGAAGGCACTCTTACCCTCGCTAACCTTATTCACTACGACCGAGCCTTCGCCACCTGCATTCTTCACAATCTGACGGAGTGGCTCCTCGATAGCACGCTTCACAATCTGAATACCTGTGGTCTGGTCGTCATTCTCGCCCTTCAAGCCTTCGAGTGATGCGATAGCGCGGATATATGCCACGCCACCACCAGGAACGATACCCTCCTCGACAGCGGCACGAGTAGCAGCCAAAGCATCATCTACTCGGTCCTTCTTCTCCTTCATCTCGACCTCGGTCGCAGCACCCACATAGAGAACTGCCACGCCACCTGCCAACTTCGCCAAGCGCTCCTGCAACTTCTCTCTATCGTAGTCCGACTTCGATACCTCGATCGAAGCACGAATCTGCTCGACACGAGCCTTGATAGCCTCCTTGTCACCACAGCCATCCACGATGGTGGTATTCTCCTTGTTCATCGTAACCTTCTCGGCGCAACCGAGCGATTCGAGTGTCGCATCTTCGAGGCGCATACCCTTGTCGGTCGAGATAACTGTCGCACCTGTGAGGGCTGCGATATCTTCGAGCATCTCCTTGCGACGGTCGCCAAAGCCAGGAGCCTTGCAAGCGGCAATCTTCAAGGTGCCACGCAACTTATTCACTACGAGAGCCGACAAAGCCTCGCCATCGACATCCTCGGCGATGATGAGCAATGCACGACCGCTCTGAGCCACAGGCTCCAACACGCTCATAATCTCCTTCATCGTCGAAATCTTCTTGTCGGTGATAAGGATATATGGCTTCTCCAACTCGGTTTGCATCTTCTCGGTGTTGGTGATGAAGTAAGCCGAGATGTAACCACGGTCGAACTGCATACCCTCCACAACATCGACATAGGTGTCTGTACCCTTTGCCTCCTCTACGGTGATAACACCCTCGTTATTCACCTTCGCCATAGCCTCGGCGATAAGCTTACCGATGGTGTTGTCGTTGTTTGCCGAGATTGTTGCCACCTGCTCAATCTTCGAGTTGTCCGAGCCAATCTCCTGCGACTGCGCACGAAGGTTCTCTACAACGGTTGCAACAGCCTTGTCGATACCACGCTTCAACTCCATTGGGTTTGCACCGGCGGTAACATTCTTGATACCTACACCGATGATAGCCTGTGCCAATACGGTTGCGGTGGTCGTACCGTCACCCGCATCGTCGTTGGTCTTCGATGCCACCTCACGCACCATCTGCGCACCCATATTTGCGAATGAGTCCTCCAACTCAACCTCCTTTGCGACTGTTACACCATCCTTTGTAATATGTGGCGTACCAAACGCCTTGCCGATAATCACATTGCGACCCTTAGGACCCAATGTTACCTTTACTGCATCTGCCAAAGCATCCACACCCTCCTTCAAGAGATTGCGTGCCTCGACATTATACTTTATATCTTTTGCCATAACCTATTCTTTTTTGCTATTAGCCATTGGCCATTAGCCATTGGCCTCTTTTAATTAAAAATACCTTTAATTGTCAATTGTCAATTATCAATTGTCAATTTTGAGAAATTTATTTCTCAACTACTGCCAAGATATCACGCTGTGCCATCATAAGGTAGCTCTCGCCGTCGATGTTCAACTCGGTGCCGGCATACTTGCCATATAACACCTCGTCGCCTACCTTTACCTCCATCTTAACCTCGGCAGTGCCAGGACCTACCGCTACTACCTTGCCCGCTGCCGGCTTCTCCTTTGCCGAGTCGGGAATAATCAAACCGCTTGCCGTGGTAGTCTCAGCAGGGTTTGGGAGTACAAGTACTCTGTCTGAAAGTGGTTTTACTGTCATAATCGTATGTTTTTATTGTTTCCTGTTTGCTCTTCTTCTCCTCAATCTGTATGCCAAACAGCAAATTCTGCCATTTTGGCACACTTATCGCAGATAATCCTCGAAATAGTCGGTCACCTTCTGCATCAGATGCACACGCCACTTGCCACGCACATTGTGCTTCGAACGAGGGTATGGGAAGTAGTCGACCGCTACACCATTGTCGATGCAAGCGTCGATAAACGATAGCGAGTGTTGCCACACCACCACATCGTCAATTGCTCCCTGGCAAATCAACAATTTGCCTTTGAGGTTTTTCGCTTGCGGAATAAGCGATGTCGCAGCGAAGCCCTCGGGATTTGTCTGCTCGGTCTCCATATATCGCTCGCCATACATCACCTCGTACCATTTCCAATCAATTACAGGACCACCCGCAACGCCCACTTTGAATACCTCGGGGTAGTGGGTCAAGAGCGAAATGGTCATAAATCCGCCATACGACCAGCCGTGAACGCCTACACGCTCCTTGTCTGCCCACTTGTGCGAGAGCAACCACTGCAAGCCAGCCATCTGATCCTCCATCTCCGCCTTTCCGCATTGGCGGTGGATAGCCTTTTCGTACTCGGCACCCTGATAGAGCGTACCACGGTTATCCATCACAAATACGACATAACCTCGCTGTGCCATATACATCTCCCAACGACGCAACTGCGCCTGGAACGAGTTGCGCACCATCTGCGAGTGAGGACCACCATATACATAGAGTATTACGGGGTATTTCTTGTTCTCGTCGAAGTCCAAAGGCTTGATTAGGCGGTAGTGGTTGTTGTACTTGCCGTCAGCCGACTTTACCGAGCCGAGCTCGATAGTCGAGTAGTTGTACTCCTTCGATGGGTCGTCGGCACGGAATACCTCACGATAGATTTTGCCGTCGGTCGAGCCCACTGCCACCACTCGTGGCACATTCAGCGACGAGTAGTTGTCCGAGAAATATTTGCCGTCAGCCGAAACCTCGCAGTTGTGCCAACCCTCGCCCTTAGTGAGCCGCTTCGCCTTGCCATTGCGCAACGAAACGCTGAACAGGTGCTGCTCTACGGGAGAAACCTCTGCCGAGTAGTAGAATACCGAGCGGTCGTTGTGCGCCACATACGCAACATCGGCATCAACCTTCGTGAGTCGCTCGGTTGTGCCCTTCGAAAGGGTGTGAATATAGAGATTCTTATATCCGTGGCGATTGTCGGTCGTGTAGATAAAACGGTCATCGTCAATAAATCGGATAGGGTTTTGAGGCTCTACCCAACGGTCGTTCTTCTCGGTGAGAATGGTCTTCACGAATGCACCCGACTTGGCGCAATAGGCGTTGAGGTGCATCTCCTTCTGCTGGCGGTTGAGTACCTGAATATAGATTCTCTTCGAGTCGGGCGACCACGAGAGGTTTGTGAGGTATCGCTCCTCGTCGAAATCGCTTACGGCAAGATAGACAACCTTCTGTGTTGCCACATCATAGACTCCCACCGACACTCGCTCCGACGCCATACCGTTCATTGGGTACTTAATCTCTACGAGTGAGCCTGTGCGTGAGGTTATGTCGAGCAGCGGGAAGGTCGAAACCTTTGATTCATCCTTCTGGTAGAACGCCACGAACGATTTATCGGGCGACGGGAACAATCCACCGTCGATGCCGAACTCGTTGCGTGAAACCGACTGACCGCAGACAATATTCTTGTCAGCAAAGTCGGTAACTTTATGCACCTTACCCTCGCCGTCGTACCAAACCACATTGTTGCCCTTTACGCTCGCCTTGTTGCGGAAAGGATTGGGCATACCGATAAGAATAGGCTTGCTCGACAATAACTTTCCTGTGCGGATGTCGTACTGCTCGATATTGCCGCCGTTGGCGTGCTCGTAGATAGCAGAATTATCCTTGTTGAAGCGAATGTCGTAGTTCTTTGGAGTGAGGTCACGATTGAGAATTGCATCCTCCATCGAGAGCAGCTTGCGCTCCTCGCCCCACGCAACACTTGCCACACAGAGTGCGACAAAAAGTATGAATTTACGCATTAGAAGAGATATTTTTCGGTTTTAACTCTATTTACCAGCACCTCGATTTCGTTCCACGCCTCCTCGCCGAGGGTTGGGCCTACAACCTCGATAACCTTACCGGCAGTGATTGCTCCAATCGTTCCGCACTGGCGCAACGACAACCCCTCGCACAAGCCATACATAAAGCCTGCGGCGTAGAAGTCGCCCGCTCCCGTGGTATCCACACGCTTGGCTGCCGCCATAATGCCGATGTGGATAACCTCGCCCTTGTGCTTGATAAGCGCACCCTTGGTGCCGATCTTTACGACAACAAGGTCGCACATCTCCGAGATATACTGCAAGGCGTTGATTGGCTCCTCCTCGCCCGAGAATACTCGTGCCTCATCCTCGTTGGCAAATACGATGTCGATATACTTTGCGACGATGCCACGCAGGAACTCCAAGTTCTCCTCCACAACATTGAAGCTTGCCAAGTCGATAGCCACCTGCAAACCCTGCTCCTTGGCGGTGCGAATGGCGGTCTCGATTAGCGAGTGCTCCTGAACGAGATAGCCCTCGATGTAGAGACAGTCGTAGCCATCGAAAATCTCTGGCGAAATATCCTCGGCGTGCATCTCGGCTGCCGCACCAAGGTGGGTGAGCATTGTGCGCTCACCGTCGGGCGAAACGAGTGATATACACCTGCCCGAAGGGCTCTCGCCACGGAAAATCTTACCCTCGATGCCGAGGTTGTGCAACGCCTGCTCGAATCTGTCGCCCGTGTTGTCGTGTCCGACCTTGCCTATGAAACCGACCTCCGAGCCGAGGCGTGCCATTGCACGAATGGTGTTGTCCGCCGAGCCTCCGAGCGAAAGGGAGTGGGGCAGTTCTGCCACCTCCTTCGAAACTTCCGCCTGCAACTCACTACCTACTAACGACATCGAGCCTCGTGCTATGTTGTGCTTGTGCAGTACATCCTCGTTGCGAAGATTTACCAATACATCCGTCAATGCGTTTCCAATGCCAATTACTCGTTTCATCTTTTTTGGTTTGGGTTATTCGGGTTTGGGTTATATCGAGAGTATCTTTACCAACTCTACATTCTCTTTATTTACCTGCTTGGTGCGACCGAGTGCCTTCGAGAATGGAACATATACCATCTCCATATCACGAATACCAATCATAACATTGCGCTGACCATCTTTCAGAGCCGAAATTGCTGCTGCACCCAATCGTGAAGCCAGAATACGGTCGGCTGCCGTAGGCGAACCTCCACGCTGCAAGTGTCCGAGTATGGTTACACGAGCGTCATACTGCGGGAACTCTCGCTTTACACGCTCTGCCAATCCCATTGCTCCGCCGGTCTTCGGGTTCTCGGCAACGAGTACGATAGCCGAGTTCTTGCTCTTGCGGAAGCCGTTGTCGATAAGGTTTTTCAATTGGTCGGTCTCGGTCTCCATCTCTGGGATGATTGCCGCCTCGGCACCCGATGCGAGTGCTCCATTGAGGGCAAGATAACCTGCGGTGTTGCCCATAACCTCCATAAAGAACAAACGCTCGTGCGAGGTCGCCGTGTCACGCAACTTATCGACCGCCTCCATAATTGTGTTGAGGGCGGTGTCGTAACCTATGGTTGAGTCTGTACCCGAGAGGTCGTTGTCGATAGTGCCAGGTAGCGCCACGATAGGCACATCAAACTCCTTTGCAAGGGTTTGCGCACCTGTGATTGTGCCGTCGCCACCAATTACTACCAGAGCATCGATGCCCGCCTTGCACATATTCTCGTATGCCTGCTTGCGACCGTCGGCCTCCTTAAACTCGGGGCAACGAGCCGTTTTGAGGATTGTTCCACCCTTCTGTATGATGTTGCTTACGCTCGACGAGGTAAAATCGACAATCTCGCCCGTAATCAAACCTTTATATCCACGCATAATGCCCTTAACCTTCAAACCGTTGTATATTGCGGTGCGGGTTACGGCACGAATTGCGGCATTCATTCCGGGTGCATCTCCACCCGATGTCAGAATGCCTATACACTTTATTGTTCCCATATTTATATCAAAATGCAAATTGACCCCCAAAGATACAAATAATAGCGATATTTTATGTAAATTTGTACGACCAATTAATCAAAAAACAGCTATAATATGAAGAAAAAACTACTTTTTGCGCTCTTTACACTGCTTGTCGGTTATATTGCCGAGGCGCAGGTCGTATTGCCCAAGGGCCGAGATGTAAAGTTTGGCTTGCAGGCTCATCGTGGCCTCTCGCACCGCTATCCCGAGAATACCGTTCTCGCCTTCAAGGAGGCTGCCAAGGTGCCATACTTCTATGGTATGGAGACCGATGTGCAGATGACCTCGGATGGCGTGTTGGTCTGTATGCACGACGCTACAATCGACCGTGTAACCACGGGTACAGGCAAGGTTAGCGACTATACTTGGAAGGAGTTGAAGAAGTTCTATATCGACGCAGGATGCAAGATGTGGGACAAGAAGTTTGAAAATAAATACCACATCGCCACCTTCAAGCAGTATGTCAAGATTTGCAAGAAGGCAAACCTCGTGCCCTATGTAGAGTTGAAATTCCTGCCGTTAGAGGGTGTTCGCAAGACAGTTGAGATGTTGCACAAGATGGGTATGGAGGGCAAGTATGTTATGACCTCGTTCAAGTGGGAACTTCTGCACGAGGCTGCCAAATATACCGATGCTCCGCTCGAATTTATGCATGTGCGCTACACTCCCGCATTGGTCGATAAGGTCAAGGGTGTGAAGAATGCAATCATTCGCCCTATGGCACGCCGCACCTCGAAGGAGTTGGTCGACTATTGCCACTCGCAGGGCTTCCAAGTAGAGTGCTACGGACTCCCTATGCGTGATTTGGAGTATGTGAAAAAGTTGCAGTCGTGGGGTGTTCTTGGAGGTACTGCTAACGACTATCAGTGGCTCGAACCAATGCTGAAATAGAATCTGTCTAGCAAGGTAATTTCTGCGTTGCGCTCACTTTTTAATTGCTCACATACGCCCAAGTATGCTCCGCATTAAAAAGTTCGCCCGCCTTGAAATTCCTCTTGCTATGCAAATTCTTTTGTTTGTGGCAAGCAATACAAAAGGGTGCCCGCTCTTCCGAGTCGGGCACCCTCTCTCTATCGAGTTGCTTATGGTTGTCTATTTGTCGATAGATTTAGCGTTTTTATCGTTCAAAAGTTGCTCGATTAGTGCCTTCTCCTCATCATCCAACTCCTCGTCGAGCTCCTCCATAATCTGTCGTGAGAGGCTCCTCTCGTCGCTCTTCTTCATTATGCGCTCCACCTCGCTATCCGACGAGAAGGATACTGATGAACTATTTTCAGCGTAGTCGATGCCTGCAAAGATTGTTCCGATCAACAGCATTATCCACGCCACAATGGTTGCGAAGAGCACCCACCAACGAGGCTTTTTGTTTATCAGCAGGGTGATGAACAGATAGCCGATGTAGATGATAGGTACCAATATCAACAATAGCGAACAAGTCATTAATGGCACGCCGACCTCGTTTGCTGCATCGACCAAGCCGGCAAAGTTGCCAATATCAACTATGAACAGCTCGCTTACACCTGCCGTAATAACAATCAACGAAAGCAACAGACCAAATACTGCGAGGGTTATAGGGAAGAGCATAAGTCCGAGCAACACCTTCATTACGATGACGACGAAACGACCTACGGTTGTTACTGCCGAAGCTACGCTCGACTTTGCCTTCTCCTCCTGCGTTGCACCCTGACGCTCGGCAATGCTCTTTGCAGAGATTGCCTCGCCCTCCATTTCGAGCTTCTCTCGTGCCGACTTTGCCGACGGAATTGCAAACCACAAAATCAGATAGGTCATCAAGAAGACTCCGAAGAGGTTTCCGCCAAGCACCGACAGCCAATGCAGAAATGGTGCGCCAATCACCACAAGGATAAGTGGCGAAGCCATAGCCAAGCGAAGCCACACCGCCTCCACCCCGAAATACTTTGCCAAGCCGGCGCAAACACCGCCCAACTTCGAGTTCTCCATATCACGATAGAGTCGGCGAGGTATGCGGGTGTTGTTCTCGGCTTTTGGTTGCTTCTCCTCGCCCGAAATATCCTCCGGCGAGCCAAGTTGTGCGATGATATTCTCGATGATAGGGAGTGTCACCACGCACTGCGCATCGCTCTGTGCCGAGAGTATCAACTCGGCAATGCGAGCCTCGATATCGGCTAAAATCTCGTCGCAATCTGCACTCTCTTTATACGCCTTTTTCAACGAATTGAGATAGTCATTGAGACGGTTATATGCCACCTTCTCGAAGGTGAATCCTACGCCCGAAAGGCTACATTTCTTTATCTCGTTCATATCTGTTCCTCCTACTTTTTACGAATTGAACTTGCTCCCGAATTGCGGATTGTATTTACCTTACACTCACCGCTATAAGTGATTTGCGATGCACCCGATACCGAAGCGTTGAGCAGTTGCAGACACTCTACATCTATTGCCGATGCTCCGCTTGCTTGGGCAGCACATTGAATGGCCAAAGCCGAAGCCTTCGATGCGCCCGAACACTCCAAGTCGAGGTTTGCAGCTCGGAGAGCCTTGGCACGCAAGGTCGAAGCGCCCGACACCTCGATGTCGACATCCTTAACCTGACCTGTGAGGGTTGCCACCGATGCACCCGAAAACTCTCCGTCGAGTTCGTCGGTTGCCAACTCTGCCTTTATGGTCGATGCGCCCGATGCGTCAATCGAAACCTCCTTTGCACTCGCCGTAACCTCGATAACCGATGCCGACGAAGCCTCCAAGTCGAGCTCCTCGCACGAAAGGGTAGGCTTTACGATAACTCGTGCTGCTGCCGAGGTGGTAATCTCGTTGATGTGTCCGTTGTAAGGCACATAGACCTCTGCCAAAACATTCGAACGGCGTGATATGGGCGTACCCGAGAGTAGGGTAGCGTGGAGTGTTCCATCCTTCACTTTGAGCGAAATGTACGGCATAACAGACTGTGGCGCACGAACGATGATATTGCCCGAGGTACGCTCCTCGACAATAAGTCGAATGGCATTCGATACCTCGATCTCGTGGAAGTTCATTGCCGAACTTCGAGCCTCCATCACAATCTTATGCTCGTTGGCAAGCAAAAGCCCCGTCTTGGTATTTCTCTCGCCATCGGTGCTGATATTTACATCCACACCGTTTATATTTACGGTTGTTCCCTCGCTATCCGTTGCAGTAATACCCGCAGGCGATATCACAACCTCATCGCCACTGCTTGCCTTGACTTTTACGCCTCTACTCGAAATTTTAACCTTGTTGCCCTCGCCATCACCTATGGTAAAGGCCATCGCACTACCGCTTATAACGAGTGCGGAGATAACTGCGAATAAAAATGAATGTCTCATATCGGTCTGTTTTTAGTGTTTGTTTCTGATTGTGCTGATCTGTTCCACGAGGGTATCCCACGCCTCATCCAACGATGCGAGGTGGGTGCGACCCTCTTCGGTCAGTGTGTAGTACTTTCGTGGTGGACCCTGAATGGACTCCTCCCAACGATAGGTCAGGTATCCGGCATTCTTCAATCGTGTCAATAGAGGATAGAGCGTACCCTCCACCACAATCATCTCTGCGTTTTTCAGCTCTGCAATTATCGCTGGCGCATAGGAGTCGCCATTGGCCAATATCGCAAGTACGCAATACTCCATTACTCCTTTGCGCATCTGTATTTTTATATTCTCCATCTCAGTATTTTAACTTTTAGCAATTAACTTTTATAAGGGTGATTAATGGTTGTTAAAGGTGATTAAAGGTTGTTAATGTTTCTGTTTTTCTGCACTTCCTTAATAACCCTTAATGGCCGTTAATAACCGTTAAACTCGTTACGCCTTGATAACTGCCGGAGTTCTCAACTCTCAACTCTCAACTCTCAATTCTCAACTCTCAACTCTCAACTCTCAACTCTCAATTGAGTCTTACTCCTCCGGAATCAGCAACCACAGAATAATATATACCCACAGCGACATTCCGGCAAAGAGCACAAGGCATACTGCCAAGATGCGCAGCAGAGTGGTGTCGATGTCGAAATAGTTTGCCAAGCCTCCGCAGACACCCGCAATAGAGCGGTCGGTGCGTGAGCGGCGTAATAGTTTTTGCTCCACACCATTATTGTTTTTGGTTTCACTCTGCTTCTCTGTTCCGAAATCTTCGGGCTTGCCGATGCGGGCGATTGCTCGCTCCGCCATTGCGAGCGTTACGACCATCATTTGCGATGGCAGCCCCTCGTGAAGAATCTCCGCCAAGCGAGCCTCGATGTCATCCATCACCTCGTCGGTGTCGGTCGCAATACGACGGCGCAGATCGTTCAGATAGATTGTCAAACGGTCGTAGGCATCACGGTCGAGCGTAAAAACTCGCCCTCCGATGTTTGCGTTGATAGTCTCTTTCATAGTTTTATAGATTTGTTATATCGTTTTTACATTCCTGCGCCCTTTGACGAGCCTCCTATATTATCGCCGCCATCGTCTGCTTTGGCATTTGTGCGCTTTACATACAACCCCTGCTTACCGAAGTTGTAACTTACCGAAAGGCGTATGCAACGACTGATATTACCATTATTAGACCATTGGCGATAGGTCGGTGTTTCGGACTTAGTCTTAAAGGTTGTTTCTCGTGAGTGAGGGTTATATACTGCAACGGCAATCTCCAACTTATCCTTCAACAACTTTTGTCCGAGGTGAGCTTGTGTGCCGAATACCCAATTTGTACCCACACTACCCATCTGTGGCTCCATTTGCCACAGATACTCTCCAAGTGTGAGTCTTGCCCCCTTCCATAGACCGATTGTCATATTGAGGTTGTGCGACAAGGTCCAACCCTTGGTGTTGATGCCCTCGTCAGGCAGTTGGTAGGCGAGATGTCCGCCACGCACCGAGAACGCAAGGTTAAATTTCGATGATGGACGATAGGATAATGACACCCCTGCGCCATAGCCACGCATACGGCCATTGTTGCGATAGGTCGAATTTACAAAACCCTCATCATCAATGAATGAATAGCTTGAAATAAGGTTATTCGATAGTCGAGAATACAACTCGCCCGTTGCGCTCCACTTGTTGTGCGAATAGGCATACTTCAACGACAGGTTGTGTGTGATGCCGGTGCGAAGATTTGGGTTTCCATACTGTCGCTCGGCAATACCCTCTGTTACAAACGGAGTCATAGCGTGAATGCCCGGGCGAGAGAGTCGCTCCGTGTAGGAGAAAGCAAGAGTATGCCCCACCTTTGGCAGATATGTCAGCGAGATGTATGGCACAACATTTACGAGCGAAGTATTCCACTTCTCACGTTTGTCGCTTTGATAGTCGGTTGCATACCAAGCACCTTCCAGACGACCTCCTGCACGCACCGAAAATTTATCCATCGAGTAGGCGTAACCTGCATATACGCCGAGTATGTTGCGTATAAGACGAGTATCTCCATTCGACTCGGAGAGCATCGCACCCGATGTCTCGCTGTTTATCTGATGCGTAACAGTCAGCGTATTGTCGTATGAGTGCTTTGCTCCTGCCTCAATAGAGTGGTGCTTATTTATCGGGTTGATATAGTCTATCTGCGCCACATTAGTTAATGCGGTTGCAACTTGATTGGTCAAAATCTCCGAACCGGCATCACTGCTCTCGTATGGGAGATAAAGTCGTAGCTGATTTGACTCCTGTGGCGGAATAACCGTGATATTGTCCGACACGGTCAGCGTATGACCTTCGCCCTTGAAGGAGTGCTGATAACTTACCGTGGCATCTACTCCAATCCAATTGTGTGTATTTGTTTGTGGTGAGTTATAGCCATATAGAGGCTGATTGTCGTTGTCGAAATAGTTGTAGTAGGCCCTTGTATTACTCTTCTGCTTACCACCCCAAACGCCAGCTTCTGCTGTGATGAGATTTACAGAGTCAATCTGATAACTCGCATTTATATTGCCGTAGAGCGAGTAGTAATCGTAACCATAGTCACCTCCTGCGTCCATATAGCGATAGCTTGCTCCATCGACCAAGTTTTCGAAATGCTGGTGTGTGCTACCAACTATATCTTTGTTTGCCCACGCCTGTGAGTAGTAGAGCGAAGTTGAGAGCGACAACTTTTTGGTCTGCACAGTGAATTGTGCTGAGTTGTTGGTGTTCCAATTTTGGTTAAACCAATTTCCTACGGTTGTGCTTATGCGACCATTGTAGCCATCGAAACGAGCCTTCGAGGTGATTATGTTCAATACTCCACCCACGCCTTCGGCATCATACTTCATCGAAGGATTTGTAACGACCTCGATGCGCTTGATTGATGATGCAGGCATACTCTTTATAATATCGGCAAAGTTGCGTGACATAGACGACGAAGCGTGACCATTTACCAATACCTTATAGTCGCTCTGTCCGTTCATCAACACCTTGCCCTCAGCATCGAGCGAGAGCTGAGGTACCTTTCGGATAATATCTTCGAGTGTGCTTGTCGAGGCTTCGGGGTCGTCCTCTACCGAGTAGGTCAATTTCTCGGCATCAGCCGTTACAATAGGCTTCTGAATGGTTACTGCCACAGCATCTACTGCCACACCCTCACGAATGGCTATGTCACCCACATTAATGCGTTTGCCCGAGATATTTATGGGGTGCTTTACGGTGCCATATCCCACCGACGAGACCTCTAACACCATCTCGCCCTGCTCTTTTGTTTCGAGCGAGAACTCTCCATTGCTGCGAGCTGCCACCGCCGATACGATTGTCGTATCACGCAGTAACGCCACCGTAGCATAGCCAACGCCTGTCTGCTTGTCGCCATCGACAACCCTTCCCGATAGGGTTGTCTGCGCACTTGCAGCAAAAACGCTGAAAATCAATGCTATTGTTAGAAATTGTTTGCTCATAACCCGAAACTTTGCTACTTTGTTATTGCAAATATAATATCTTTTTCAGTACTATGCAATAAAAAGTACTGAAAATTTTATAGGTAGGGGCATAAAAAAAGTATATTTACCGCAAAACGATAAATATACCTATTATATATAGCTATTAGCTTTTTTAAGGGTGATTAAGGGTTGTTAATGGTTATTAAAGGTTGTTAATATTTTTTATTCTACATTCAGCGCTCCCTTAATAACCTTTAATAACCTTTAATAGCCGTTAAACTCGTTGCGCCTTGATAACTGTCGGAGTTCTCAACTCTCAACTCTCCGCTTGTAGGAAGTATTCGATTTCGCCGACATTGGTCGAGTCCTTGACAAGAACTTTTTTCTCTTTGTCGAGGAGGTAGAGTGCCGGAATTGCACTCACATTATAGAGATTTTCACGCTCGATACGACAACCTCGGTCGTAGCCATTTATCCACTCCGACGGCATATCCGAGAGGTGCTTGTGCCACTCGTCGAGGTTCTCGTCGGGATAGATTGCCAACACCCTCAATCGCCCCTTGCGTTGCAGTTCGGCGATGATTTGCGACTGCTTCAACGCCTCGGTGATATCTCGGCACATCGAACAACCCGGGTTGTTGATATATACGATGATGAAGTCGCTTTTCAGCGAGTACATATTGCGTGTGCGCCCCTTGCGGTCGGTGTAGTCGAAGTCGTTAGCCTTCTGTCCGATGCGATTTTGCGACACTACACGCAGGTCATACTCGGGCGCCATCTTTTCGTACTTGTCGAGCAGTGGCGATGCGAGTTGCGACTCCAAAACGGCAATATACAACTCGTCGTTGCGATATGGCGAGTTGGGGTCGTGCAGAACCTTATCCGCAAGCATTCCGAAGTAGTCGAACATCTTTTTCGATGCCGAAGCCCTCTGCATAAGTTGGCGAATAGGTTGCTGGTCGAATGGTCCGACAAAGTTCGCAACATAGGCGGCATAGGCTCTCAACATCTCCACCGTGTCGGCTTTGGTTGTGTAGAGCGTATCGGCAAAGTCGAACTTATCCCAATAGTGGTCGCAGAGGTAGGCTCGGTGCTGCTCCTGCGGAATGTGCATCGGTACCTGCACATAGCGGAAGTGGTAGCTCTTTGTCTGGGCTGGTTTGCTCTTTCGGGGAGCGCAACCCAGACAAAGTGCCATCAAAACTATCGCTATTGCAACTCTTCTCATAGTGAAAACTTATCGTGCCACCAACGAGTAGTCGGTACCCTCGGTAATCTCGGTCTCGGTAAAGACATTGCCGTAGCCGTCAGTAGCCTCGACTCTGATTTGAGCATCCTTATTCTTCAACTGATACTTGTAGAGGTGGTAGCACTCCGACCAAGCCGAACGACCCTCGTAGTAGTTGTAGTAGAAGGCTGCGGTGTACATATCTACACTTGGATAGACGCCATCAGCTGCTCGACGTGGGTCTTCTTTGGTGTAGCTTCCAATCAAAGACGAAGGCATATTGATTGCAACCTTCTCCATATTACCCGTGTGGACACCGTCCTCAAATACCTTGATAGTCCACTTGCTATCGGCATTGTAGATGTTGGCAATGAGGTAATCCTCGCCAAAGTTGAAGGCGTAGTAACCATCTTTTGCGTAGTCATCGTCTACACTCGCTTTTCCTGTAACGGCGTTACCACGGTGCAGACGCATCTGCTTATTCTTGGTGTTCATACCCTCGTTTACGCCCATAAAGTAGGACTCTACAAATTTGTTGCCATCACATACGAATACATTGTAGCCCGTAGGAGCACCGTCGCAAGCGATGTTACCTCGCCACCATACACCGCACAATGCACCTACATTGTGGTCGTAGAGTTTTGTGTGAGGACCATTTGCCTCCTCTACGCTATACTCGAAGTTACGAGAGTAGTGGGTGTGGCCCGATACAATGTGAGCCTCGTTGAACTCGTTGAGCAGATCCTCCACCTGCTCTACATAGTTTCCGGTGTTGCGGAAAATTGGAGCGTGAACACACAAAATAACCAATTTATCCTTTGGTACAACTGCCAAATCCTGCTTCAACCACTCATATTGGTGTTTGAGGAAGCCCTCCGCATACTTGCCACTCTTGTCAGCGTGCTGGTAGACGATGTTACGCATACTTACGATATGCACATCGCCACGGTTGAACGAGTAATCAACAGGACCAAATATCGCCTCGTGGTTACGCTGAGCCTTCAACTCGAAGGTCGAGCTACGCTCATCAGCACTGATAGTTACGCCATCACCATAGTAGGTGTTGTCGTGGTTGCCATAGGTCTGGAATACAGGCAAGCCCGCCTGCGATACAGCGAAAGCATCACGCATATCGTCACGCAAACTCTCTGTGTTTGTACCGTCGCTGTTTGCGATGATATCACCAAGAGTCATACCGTAGCAGTTGATACCGCTCGCCTTTACCTCCTGGCTATGTACCTTGATTGCAGGCACAGCCTCGGTGTTGAAGCGGTTGAACTGCGTGGTGTTACGCACCTGAGGGTCACCAATAGCGAAGAATGCGAACTTCTTCTCCTTGCCACCTACAAGTGGGGTGAGTGTAAAGTCGTACTGTGGTGAGTTGCTTGGGTATGGCTTGTAGAAACAAGGCTGACCAAACTCGTTGATTGGCACTTCATACTCAGCCGGCAACGAGATATAGATATACCAAGTATCCTTTGTTACATCGTTCATCTCGTAGTAGCCATTTGCGTCGGTTGTCACAACACGGAAACCGTCGCTTACCGCTACTCCTGCGATAGGGTTGCCGTTTGCATCCTTCACATAGCCATATACATTCTCGTAGAAGATCTCGAACTCATCTTCGTATGAATCGAGCATATCCAATTCGCCACCTACACCTATGGTGTAAGTAATTGGTTTGAACTCACGAACAATGCCCGCCTTAATCTCTCGGTTGCTCATTGTGCGCACCATCTTCTCGCCCGAAGCCTCTACGAACTCAATCTTGCAGATGCCGGTCTCGACAGCGGGAAGGGTGATGTAGAGTACCTTCTCGGTAGTGGTCGAGAGGGCAAAATTCGACGGCAATGTATAGGTGATTTTATCCGTTGCAGTTGCGCTTGCTGCAATAGTTGCATCGGTGCAATTAACCTCGAACTCGCCCGAGAGTTTCACCCCCTCGGTCGAGGTGATAACGACCTTCTCCAAGATGACGCCATTTGTCGAAGCCTTTACAGGGAAGCGCAAAACACCAGCGAGGTGCTTCAACTCTACATTGTCGCCCTTGTTTGCTACATATCCGCACATCGGAGCTGCGCCCGAGGCGAAAGTACCCTCTGTGTAGCTCTGCTCAGTCGGAAATACAACCTTCGATGCCGAGAGTCCCTCGGTGTAAGGGTAGGTGATGTTGTAAGGCGCACTTGCGGTTACCGTAAATGTTGCAACGCTCTTGTTCGATGCGTCGATTGCAGCCTCTGCTGCAACGCCATTCACTGCGATGCAATCGCCCTCGCTCCAAAATACGGGATAGGTGTCGCCATTCTTCTCGCCGAGCGATGTACGGGTTGGCTCCAACGAAATCGAAAGGGTTACCTCCTCACCATTGACAACGGTCGTTGTTGGATCTGTTTGACAGCCGAGAAGTGCGATAGCGCAAACTACGACTGCGATTAAGCGTGTTGTAAATTTCATATAGTTTAGCATTCAAGTTATTTATTGCGGTTTCTTGGCGAGGGTATAATCGGTTCCCTCGGTGATTTTGGTCTCGGTATATCTGTTGCCAAAGCGGTCGATTGCCACAACCTTAATCTTGGCGTTCTTATTTTTCAATTTGTATTGGAACAGATGCCAACAAACATTATAGGCTCCGTTACTTGGCGAGGTTGCGCTCGATGCTCGATTCAAAATACCGACATGAAGTCCTGTGGCGTAGAAATCGACACTTGTAACCACTCCGTTGCCGGCTCGACGAGGATTGTCGATGGTGTAGCCACCAATCAACTTCGAGAAACTTGGCTGATACTCGGTGACTTTGGTCATATCGCCCGAATAGACATCGTCTTCGTAGACCTCGATTTTCCATTTGCTGTCGGCATTATATACATTTGCCAACAATACATCGTCGGCAAAGTTGAAGCCGTAGTAACCCTTGATGCCATAGCTGTTCGAACCCTCAATCGGACCACCCGTAACGGCATTGCCACGATGTAGGCGCATTTGGTGCGAGCGAGTATTCATACCCTCGTTGAACCCCATATAGTACCAATCCGAGAAGGTGTTGCCCTCGCCGATAAAGACATTATAGCCGTTTGGAGTGCCGTCGCCCGAGATGTTTGCCGACCACCACGAGCCACACACGGCATTTGTGTTGTGCTCGTAGACCTTGTGCGATGAATCCCTTATAGCAGGCTCATAGAGTTGCTGACGATGGGTATGTCCCGACAATACATGCGCCTCCTTGTATTGGTCGAGGAGCGAAAGCACCTCTTGTGTATAGTTGGAGGTGCCATTGAAGAGCTGAATATGCACGCAAAGCACCACCATCTTATCCTTTGGCACGAGTGCCAAATCCTGCTTCAACCACTCGTACTGCGAGGCGAGAAAGCCTGTCGAATACCCTGAACCCGAAGTTGCCTTATTATAGACTATATCTCGCATACCGATGATATGTACATCGCCACGATTGAATGAGTAATTTACCGGGCCAAACATCTCCTCGTGCTCACGCTGTGCCTTCAACTCGAAGTGTGAATTGCGCTCATCGACAAAGAGAGGTAGATTGCTATTGCAGAAGGTGTTGTCGTGGTTACCCATAACCTGGAATACAGGCATACCGGTCTTTGTGATTGAAAAGGCATCTCGCATATCGTCACGCATAGGGCCCGTATTGTTCGAGTCGCTATTCGAAATGATATCGCCAAGTGTTATGCCGTAGCACTGAATACCTTCGGCTTCGAGAGCTTCGCAGTGATCGCTAATTGCCGGTATAGCCTCCTTCTGTAATCGGCTCAAAGCCGAAGCCTTCGATACTTGCGGATCGGCAAATGTGAAGAGCGCAAACTTCTTCTCCTTGCCACCCTCCAATGGTGTCAGCGTAAAGTCGTAGCGATCGCCACCCTCAGGGTACGATTTGTAGAAGCAAGGCTGACCGAGCTCGTTGGTAGGCACCTTGTACTCGGCAGGGAGCGAGATGTAGATGTAGCGAGTATCCTTCGATACATTATCAATCTCGTAGTAGCCGTTTGCGTTGGTGGTTGTCACCGAGAAACCATCTGATACCGCAACGTCCGATATAGGGTTACCGTTGGTATCCTTCACATATCCCTTGACGGTAGGGTAGAATATTATAAATGCATCCTCCTCTACCACCAATGGCGACAATGCTGTATTGAAACCTCGCTTGTAGTTTATGGTCTTGAACTCTCGAACTACACCCGCCTGAACACTCTTGCCGTTCCACGAGCTCACCATCTTCTCGCCCGAAGGCTCCACGAACTCCACTACGCAGTTGCCCACCTCGCCCGAGGCAATCGAAACGAAGAAGTTGCTTGCCTCAGTTGTCGAGAGTGCGAAATTGTCGGGCAACGAGTAGGTGATGTTGCTCGACGACTCCTCGCAAGCGGTTATTGTGCCTGCGCTGCAATTGACAGCGAACTCGCCCGAGAGTTTTGCACCATCGACCGAGCGTATCACGATCTTGTCGAGGATGATATTCTCCTTGCTACCTACAACCGGAAATTTCAGCACACCAACCAAGTGCTTCATCGTAACGGTTGCAGAGTTTGTCGCATATCCGCACATTGGCGCACTACCCGATGCGAATGTACCCTCGGTGTAGTGCTGCTCGGTCGGAATAACCACCTTCGGAGCATCGGCTGTCGTTGTTGAGGTGTATGGATAGAGGACATTGAGCGGATAGTTTGTCGCCTCGACCTTGAACTTCGCCTCAGTGCAGTTCTCGCCATCGAGAACTGCCTCCTCGGAGAGGGTGCCGTTTATGACAATCCTATCGCCCTCGCTCCAATATACAGGGTAATTCTCGCCCTGCTTTGCGCCAAGCGAGGTGCGTGTCGGCTGGGTGAATATTGTCAATTCGGTTACGCTGTCACCTCCTACAACATTATTGTCGTTGATGTCGGTGGTACAACCAATCATCAACAATGCAAGAGTAGCAACTGTAAATAAAAACTTTTTCATCGGTTAGTAGGTCTGTTTGTTGGCTTTGTTGAGGTGCGCCACCCGAAATAGTTGTCGTAAAGGCACATTTCAACCTTACAAAGGTAATCAATTTTATTATATAATAAAATTATCTTTGGCATAAATATGCTTAAAGGGTAAAAAGTCGCCCTGTCGCCATCTTGGCTCAATTCTTGCGCTGTGTCGAAAACGACAACAAAAAATCGATAAAATATGGAAACAAAAAAGACAACGACAGGGTTTCGTCTATCGGTTGCGACCCTGGCAATTATGAATGTTACCGCAGTGGTCAGTCTGCGAGGTCTGCCTGCGGAGTCGGTCTACGGACTCTCCTCGGCATTTTACTATCTCTTTGCGGCGATAGTTTTTCTTATTCCAACGGCTCTCGTAGCGGCGGAGTTGGCGGCTATGTACTCCGACAAGCAGGGCGGAGTCTTCCGCTGGGTAGGCGAGGCTATGGGCGCACGAATGGGCTTCTTGGCGATTTGGATTCAGTGGATTCAATCGACCATCTGGTATCCTACGGTTTTGACCTTCGGAGCGGTTTCGATAGCCTTTATCGGTATGGATCAAACCCACGATATGGCTCTCGCCTCGAACAAGGTCTTCACCCTTATCGTGGTGCTTGCAATCTATTGGGTAGCGACATTTATCGCCCTGAAAGGTCTGAGCTGGGTAGGAAAAATCAGCAAGTGGGGAGGTCTTATCGGCACGATTATCCCTGCCGGTCTGCTTATCCTTATGGGTATCGCCTACATCGCTACGGGAGGCCACAACAATATGGATATGTCGCAGGGTTTCTTCCCCGACTTGTCCAAATTCTCCAATCTCGTCTTGGCAAGCGGTATCTTCCTCTTCTACGCAGGTATGGAGATGATGGGTGTCCATGTTATGGAGGTCGACAACCCTCGCAAGAACTACCCGAAGGCGATTTTGCTCGGCGCACTCATCACCGTTCTGATTTTCATCTTCGGCACCTTCTCGCTCGGCTTTATCGTGCCTGCCAAGGAGGTAAATCTCACCCAATCGTTGCTTGTGGGCTTCGATAACTACCTCGCCTATTTCAAGATGTCGTGGGCTTCGCCTATCATCGCTATTGCGCTGATGTTCGGCGTGTTGGCGGGCGTGCTTACTTGGGTTTCGGGACCTTCGAAGGGTATCTTTGCCGTGGGTAAAGCGGGCTATCTTCCACCATTCTTGCAGCGTGAGAACAGCAATGGCGTGCAGCGCAATATCCTCCTTATTCAGGGCGCAATCGTCACCCTCTTGGCACTCCTCTTTGTGGTTATGCCGTCGGTGCAGTCGTTCTATCAGATATTGTCGCAACTTACCGCACTGCTCTACCTCATAATGTATATGCTGATGTTCGCCTCGGCTATTGTCTTGCGCTATCGTCGTGCCAACACCGAGCGCCCATTCCGCCTTGGCGGAAATGCCACTATGTGGATCATCTCGGGCATCGGTTTCCTCGGCTCGCTCCTCGCCTTTGTGCTGAGTTTTATCCCACCCGCACAAATCGCAACCGGTAGCACAACCGTGTGGTACTCCGTACTCTTTGGCGGTGCCTTTGTGGTTATAATTCTACCTTTTATTATATATGCGCTTCGCAAACCGACCTGGCGCAGCCCTGGAGCTGTATTTGCTCCATTCGAATGGGAAAACGAGCGCAAATAGTCGGCTCTTTTTGCACTCGTTGCGAGTAGTTAGGAGTTGGCGCAAGTTTGATAAAGGCAAGTAAAGGCTAGTAAGGGCTATTAAGGGCAAGTAAGGGTTTGCGCCGTGATAACTGCCGGAGTTGAGAGTTGAGAGTTTAGAGTTGAGAGAACTTAGGGAGTTTAGGGAGTTTAGAGAACTTAGAGAAAGCAACAATCACTAAATTCCCTAAATTCCCCTAACACCCTCTAACACCCTCTAACACCCTCTAACAACCCCTAACAACCCCTACAAAAAACGCCAACATACCCCTCTGCCCTTCGGGCACCTCCCCTAACTTAGAGGAGGAAATAGAACCACAACAATTAGTGGAGCGAAGCGACAACCGACGCCAAACCGAGAGTAGAGGGTGCTTGCACGCTATACCGAGGTGCGAAGGAGGAAAAGCCTGCGTAGCAGGATTAAGCCCCCTTTACAGAAAGGGGGTTTGGGGGATAGGTAACACACTTGGACAATTTGCACTACGAATTTGTCCCCCTAAGTTAGGGGGACGAGCGAAGCGGAGGGGGTATGTAAAAAAGCAACAGCGATGCACCGCATCGCTGTTACCTTTAATTATCAATTGTCAATTATCAATTGTCAATTTTTTAGTAGATAAGGTCATCCTCCTCCGAGCCGAAGCCTGGGAGGGTAGTGTTTGTGCCACCTGGAAGTGGCTCGCTTACATTGTAGCCACGCTCGGCCACAACCTCGAAAATATCAATCTGTGGAGCAGTGTAGCTCAAAATATTTCTTTTCATAATGCCTTCGAAATTTAATGGTTAAACTACTCTGTTAATTACTCTGCATACTCCGGTGTTGTGTCGTCA